>CALUYC010000079.1 GCA_944324895.1 Candidatus Gastranaerophilales bacterium | reverse complement strand
GTTTCTGAGTTTTTGATGTCAACCATGCTGATGGATGATTTGAGTTTAATATTTTGTGATAAAGTGTATATTGTAGACATATAGGGGTTGGTATGAAAAAAATATTATTTTTAATCATTTCGCTTTTTATGTTTTCTCTAATAAGCAGTGCAAAAGTTCCTGTTGATGAAAATGCATCTCAGTATACTCAAGTTAAAGCTGCACATATTCTTGTTGCAAGCGAATCTAAAGCCAAAGCTTTAAAAAACAGAATAGATAATGGTGAGACATTTGGTGAGGTTGCAAGAAAATACTCCTCTTGTCCATCAGGTGAATTCGGCGGTAATTTGGGTTATTTTGAACGTGGTAAAATGGTAAAAGAGTTTGAGGACGCTGCTTTTGCTCTACCTGTAGGGGTTGTTTCAGACCCTGTGCAAACTCAGTTTGGCTGGCATTTAATTAAGGTTTACGATAAACGATAATCTTTGTTTAATTTTCTTATTTTATTTATAAGGATTGTTGATGAAATCATACAAGCGCTAAATAGCGCCAAAGCTAAGCCTATCCAAAAGCCCAAAAGTACAATGTTAAACTTGAAAGCAAGTATGCAGCCTGTTGGTATTCCTATTAGAAGGTATGCTATACCCATTGTTGCCATAATGGGTTTGGTATCTTTTAATCCTTTTAAAGAGCCCACACAAGAGCATTGTATTCCATCAAAAAACAGGTAATATAAAACAATATTCATAACAGGTAAGGCCGTTGTTATTACAGAATTGTCATTGGTAAACAGAGCAAGCAAAAATTCGGGGAAAAACACATATAATATTGCATTTAGTGCCATAAAAATTACAGACAGGTAAACACCCGCAAGCGAGTACCTTTTTATATTTAATATATTTCTTTCACCGTTTGCAAAACCTACTTTTATGCCTATAGCATTTGATACTGACATGGGGAACATATAAGTAATACTTGTAATTGTGATAATTATATTGTGTGCTGCAGCAAGTGTTGATGAGAATTTACCAACTAAGACCGCTGTTATATTAAAACCTAAAAATTCAAAAAACAGGGCAAAAGAGATTGGCCAGCCTGTCTTTAAAAGTTCTTTAATGTAAGATTTAACTCTTTTAGAGCGCCCTTTTAAAAAGGGTAAACAATACAAAAATATCGCCAAACCGCCAATAGTTCTTACAATTAAACTGGCTATTGCAAGCCCTTTTACGCCTAATTCGGGAAAACCCCACATGCCAAAAACAAGAGCTATATTTAAAAATAAATTTACAAAAATCTGTGCTACGGTTACAAGGTTCGGAAAATTTACTATTTCATATGCCTGTAAGAATTCTTTTAGTGCCATAAAAAGCAATCCGCCAAACATCCCCCAGCTACTGATGTCTAGATATTCCATAACAAGAGGATATAAATCAGGCGCAAGACCGATTTTGTCGATGTAGCCCATAATCAGTCTTATTAAAATAAAGAATAAAAGCCCTGTTGCAAGTGAATATTTTACCGTTGCACGAAAAAGAGTTTTTGTTGTTTTTCGCTCACCGCGCAGATTTGATACCACAGGCGATATACTTGCCATAAGCCCGACGGCTGCAATCATAAAAGTCATAAAAATTGCTGAAGCTACACTAATTGCACCAAGTGTAACGGTTGAGTGTCTGCCCGCAACTAAAACGTCCCCAACATTTATTAGCATATTGGCAAGGTTGCCTGCCATTATTGGCGCACTAAGTTTTATTAAGTCTTTTGCGTAATTTTTGTATATCTCAAATTTTGTTGCCAATGTTTCCATAAGAAATAAGATAACACAAAAACATGTTAAAACATTTTGTACGGGTTGATAATATTTTCGGGGTCAAAAAGTTTTTTAATTTTTTCCATATATTCTACTGCACCCGCATCCAGCGCGTCTTTTAAATATTTTTTCTTTTCGCAACCGATGCCATGTTCGCCCGATAGCGAACCTTCAAGCTTTAGCGCGAGCTCAAACAGCTCATCTTTGGCTTTTTCAAAATTCTCTTTTTCTTCTTTATTTGATAAATCAAGTGCAAAATTGGGGTGAATGTTACCATCTCCCGCATGTCCCATAATGCAGACGATTATATTGTAATTTGCGCAAATTTTTTGAATCCCCTTAACAAGTTCAACAATTTTTGAACGTGGTACGACAACATCTTCTGTAATAACATTTGGTTTTAGTTTTGTAACTGCAGCAAACGCACTTCTTCTTGCGCGCCAAATTTGTTCATTTTCTTCTTCGTTTTGTGCTTGAACAATTTGGGCGGCATTAGATTTTCTTAATATCTCAAAGATTTTTTTGCACTCAATATTTAAGCTTTCTGAAAAGCCGTCAAGTTCAATTAATAGTGCTGCTTCTTTATTGCACAAAAGCCCGCAAGGGTTAAATTTTTCAATAGTTTCAAGAGTATTTTTATCTAACAAATCGAGCGTAGCGGGTGTAAAACCCGAGTTGATAATATTATTTACCGCCTGCGTTGCTTCAATTAGGTTGTCAAAATATGCAAGAGTGACTTTTTTTGCCTGAGGTTTGGGTATTAATCTTATTGTAAGTTCGGTTATAATTCCCAAGGTTCCTTCGGAACCTACAAATAATGATGTTAAATTATAGCCTGTTACATTTTTTGCAATATCTGCACCTGTTTTTATGATTTTTCCATCAGCAAGCACGACTTCAAGATTTATTATGTAGTCTTTTGTTGAGCCGTATTTAAATGTTCTTGGCCCGCCTGAAGATAGTGCTGCAGCACCGCCTATTGTAGAAACCGCAAGGTTGGATGGGTCGGGAGGAAAAAACAGTCCTTGTTTTTCAGCTTCATCGTTTATTTGTTTTATAACCGCATTGGGTTGTACTTTTGCAATTAAATCTTCTTTATTGATTTCTAAAATTTTATCCATTTTAGAAAAATGCATAACAACGCTTTTGTTTTTCACCCTGCAACCTCCACAATGGCAAGTTCCTGCCCCGCGTGCTATTACCGAGGTGTTATATTTTTTACAAGTTAAAATTGTTTGCGACACTTGCTTTGCATTTACAGGAAACACTACAAATTCCGGTAATAAAGTGTTTTCAGGGTTTGGTGATGTATCGTACGCATAAGGGTACATATCCTCTTTTTCAAAAAGGATATCATTGGAGTATATTTTTTTAAGCTCGGCGTATAGTGTTTTGTCCATAGTGAAATTATACAACGGGAACTAAAAAATAAAAACTGCGTCTTTGATATTAATGCCGTATTTGCTACTAGGCTCAAAGGAAGGTTATAGGTAAGTTTATAAGTACTTTGGGCCTTTTTTTATTTTATAAGATTTAAAATATAGTTATAATATTCGCTGTTTTTGTATTTTTGCGCAATTTCTTTTATTGTTTTTTTGTCCAAAAATCCCATTGTGTAAGCAATTTCTTCAAGGCAAGCAATTTTTACGCCTTGATTGTCTTCGATTGTTTGCACATATTGACTTGCTTGTAACAACGAGCGATGCGTACCTGTGTCAAGCCAAGAAAAGCCTCTGCCAAACAATTTTACATCAAGCTTATTGTTTTTAAGGTAAATGTTATTTAAGTCTGTAATCTCAAGCTCTCCTCTTTTTGAGGGTTTTAGGGATTTTGCGTATTTTACGACATTGTTGTCGTAAAAATATAAGCCTGTTACTGCATAACTTGATTTAGGATTTCTTGGTTTTTCTTCTATTGATTTAACATTTCCTTTTTCATCAAAATCAACCACGCCGTATCTTTCAGGATCTTTTACTTTGTAGCCAAAAACTGTTGCACCACCGGAGTTTTTTATTTTCCAAGATACTTCTCTAAGTGTTGATGAGAAAGCTTGTCCATAGAATATGTTGTCACCTAAAATCAGCGCTACAGGGTCATTTGCAATAAAATCCTCACCCAAAATAAATGCTTGTGCCAAGCCGTCTGGCGAAGGTTGTACAATATATGAAAATTTTACGCCAAACTGTGAGCCGTCGCCCAATAGTTTTTTGAAATTATCAATGTCATAGGGGGTTGATATTATAAGGATGTCTTTTATCCCTGCCAGCATAAGAACCGAAATAGGATAGTAAACCATAGGTTTATCGTAAACAGGCAAAAGCTGCTTTGATACTGTAATTGTGTTTGGATAAAGCCTTGTGCCTGAGCCGCCTGCAAGGACTATGCCTTTTTTAACACCTTCTTGATTCATTTTAACTCCTTAATTTAATATATTCTTTTAGCGATTGTTTCCAATCAGGACAAATTGAGTTGTTGTCCATAACACTGTATTGCGGGCGTTTTGCGTCCCTTGGAAATTCATCTGTTGTGCATGGCTTTAGATTTACATCTAAATTCATTAGTTTAAATATTTCTTTTGCAAAATTATACCAGCTTGTCTGTCCACTGCCGCAAATATGGTATGTTCCGTATGGTTTTTGTTCGCCGATAAGTTTTATAATTCCTCTGCAAAGTTCGACTGTCCAAGTTGGGCAACCTGTTTGGTCGTCAACAACTTTTAGTTCGGGCTTTTGTGCAAGTGAAATCATAGCTTCTACAAAATTTTTGCCATTGTGCCCGTATAACCAACTTGTACGCGCTATGTAGTACTTTTTGCAGTATTTTTTAACTTCTTCTTCGCCTGCAAGCTTAGAAGCACCATACACATTAATAGGGTTTGTTTTGTCATCGGGCTTATAAGCAGTTTTAGCCGTACCGTCAAATACATAATCAGTGGAAATGTATACCACAAGTGCATTAATTTTAGATGCCGCTATGGCAATATTTTCGATGCCTTG
>CALUYC010000078.1 GCA_944324895.1 Candidatus Gastranaerophilales bacterium | reverse complement strand
TTCCTGTTGAATCATATATTGCAATATATGATTCATTACCATTACTTCCATTACTTGCATTACTTCCCGAACTACTTGCAGCAGCTCCTCCATTTCCTCCACTACCTGCATACAATACAATCTTTCCACCAACACAACCATCAATAATACTTTGAGGAACACTATAATCCTTAAAATACGGAGATCCTCCCCCTCCACCACCTGAGATTGAGGTGTAGGTATCTTTGGGGTCGTAGACACAACGGACAGAGTTAGCTTGTTGCATAGCTCTTGTGTCTTTTTCAAATCTTCCGTCATCAAGTTGATATGTATAATAAAAATATGTACTATAGCTAGAATCGGAGCGATCCATTATTGATGTCCAAATATACTTTGGGTAGCAGTTAATGTTTCTAGTAAATGCGTGCTTACATATATTATTATATTGATAACATCGTGGTGCCCCATAGCCATTATAGTCATCACATAATCTTAAGCCATTGTCACCTTTATTTGTGTTTAGCGTTCCTAAACTATTTGCCCATGAATTTAGTTCGCTTGTTGTAGGAAGTCTCCAATCTCCTTTATGCGTGCCATTAAATTCTAAATTACTACAAGATGCATTTGCAGCTTTCCAATTACAAACTGTTCTGTTACAACCACTATAACTTACTCCAGATGAATCACAATAGTATGAAGTTCTTCCTTGCCAACAACATTCATCTTCACCACAATATGAATTTACACTATACAAACTTGTGGTCGGGGATATACCTCCATTAGTGATTCCAGGGATATCACCAATATTGTATTTTAATATACATGCTCTCTTACCGCCATTTTGAGATGATGTAAGGTATTTTGCATAGTAGTTATTGCAATCAGCTTGACTTGTAGGTGTAGTAGCTGCAACTTGCTCATATGCTCCACCGCCGCCACCTCCTGCACCGCCTGTTAGATAGCTTATCCTAACATTTTGCATGTTTTTTGTTATAGTTATTTCTTTTTTATTACTGTTTGAATATTCTTTTTTATCATATTCATAACTGGGGTTTGTTGCCCCTGCTCCACCTCCACCGCCTGATACCATAATGACATTCACCTGCTTTGTTGTACTATCCGTTTCAAATTTACAATCAATAGCTTTTTGTCCTGAAACTTGTGTGCAATTTGTATCTGACAGATTATACAAAAACAACTTTCCGTCTCTTTTTGCAACATTAACCTTAACATTATCAGCAACCCTTCGGGTAATGACAGGAGCAAGTACTACCATAATAATTGATATTACAAGTACGGACACCAAAAGCTCCGCGAGAGTAAAAGCGCATCTTTTCATATATCTTCCTTAGTTAAATGATTAAATGAATTATAGGACATGTTTATTACTTTTGCAAATATTTTGTAATATGTTTGTGGTTTAAAAAGTAACAAATACGCTCTATGCTAAATAAAAAAAAGGACATGGGTGCAAATATTATGATTGCCGAAGACAAAAAATTTATAGGTCAGAAAATAAGACAACAAAGAAAACGACTAAAATTAACACAGTTTGAACTTGCTGAAAAAATCGGAATTCATGAAAAACAACTGTCAAGGATAGAAGCAGGCTTGCACTATCCATCATTAGAAAATTTTATAAAAATAATTAAGACCTTAAATATTAATTTAAGAGATTTTGAAGATAACAATGAAATTAATCCGTTAAAAGATGACATTAACCAACTTTTAAACGAATCGAACAACAGAGAATTAAAAATTTACAGAGATGTAATCAAAAGCATTAAAAACAATCTTTAGGGAAGTTTTTTAGTATTCTTTGCAAGGGAAATAAACTCTTTAGCATAGTTTACAGGAACGGCAAAACCAATTCCTATGTTTGAGCGATTATTGTCAGGATTATAAATTGATTGATTTATTCCAATAACTTCACCGTCTAGATTTAAAAGTGGCCCGCCAGAACAGCCGGGGTTAATGGCTGCATCTGTTTGAAGTTTTTTTCTGTCATAGTCAATACGGGAAATTATACCTGTTGTAAGAGTACCTCTAAAACCAAAAGGGTTGCCTATTGCAAGCACTCTTTGCCCGACTTTTACGGTTTCAGAGTCGCCAAGACGAATAACCGGAAGCTTTTCTTTTGGTGTAATTTTTATAAGAGCCAAATCGTTTTTATCTTTTAAAACTGCAAAAACCGATGCTTTATATGTTTTACCGCTTTGTGTAGTGACTTCAATATTCTTTGATTTATTAATTACATGAGAGCTTGTAAGAATTATACCTGACGGGTCAATTACACAACCTGTGCCCGATGATATACCTTGGTCTAAATCAGCATCTATTGCAACAATAGCGGGTGTAATTTTTTCATAAACGTTAATACTGGCACTCTCATCACTTGAGCGGGCAGTGTTTGAAGCGTAAGAAGGAAGATTTACATTACTTAACAAAAGTAAACAAAAAGGCAATAAAATTGCAAAAAATGTTTTTTTAAACATGTATAGACCACTCCGTTATCGTATAGGGGATAATAGAGAATATAAAATAGGAAGCGTATTTTTTCATTGCCCAAAGTGCTATGTTATGATACAATTCTTGTGAATTCTAGGAAAGGAAAAAACATGAGAAGTATTGAAGTTTTCAAAAGACATTTGAGAGAGAAAAGAGCAATTAAAGTCATCTCAGGTATTGATAATTATGATCTTGAAAATGTTAAAAAAGTTGTAAGCGCAGCTCAAATGGGACTTGCAAGCGCAGTTGATGTTGCTTGTGATAAAAAAGTTTTTGATGTTGCAGCTCAAAACACAACATTACCGATTTTTGTTTCATCAATCCATCCTTTCAAACTTGCACAAGCTGTTGAATGGGGTGCAGATGCTATTGAAATAGGCAACTTTGATGCACTTTACAAAAACGGTCAAACATTTAGTGCCGATGAAGTATATGAAATTACTCTTGAAACTATGAGTTTGCTTGAAGGCAAGGATGTTTTCACTTGCGTTACAATCCCGGGCAATATTGATATTAAAGAACAAATTGAACTTGCCAAAAAACTTGAATTATTAGGCGTTGATTTAATTCAAACAGAAGGTATGAAACCTCAAGGTGTTAAAACAGTTGGTGCAAAAGCACTTTTGGAAACTGCTCAAGCTACAATAGGCAACACTCTTGAATTATCACGTCATGTTTCAACACCAATTATGAGCGCATCAGGTATTAGCGCACAAACTACTCCTCTTGCTTTTGCAGCAGGCGCTAGCGCAGTTGGCGTGGGTTCAGCAGTTAATAAATTAGATACTCAAATTGAAATGGTTGCAACAATCAGAAACATCGTAGCTTCAGTTTCACAAAGAAATTCAATTAACAGAGAATTTGCAAGAAATACCAAAGAAGCTCAAGTAATGAGATAATAATAAAAAGTTAATATTAAAACCGCCCTAAAAAGGCGGTTTTTTTATTGCTCTTTATTTTGCATATTATTAATAATATTTTTTATTTCGCAACTCAAATAATTGGGGCAACTGTTCCAAATCAAGGTTTGTGCAAAACTGTCATCAGGTGAAATTGCCCTGCACTCGCCCTTTAGAACATCAACTGTTCCGTCAGGAACAGAGCAAAAATTTCCACATGTTTGGCAAATTTTTAATTGAAAACCTTTTAATTTTAATTTATTTGTAATATCTTCCATGGCATCGTACATTCTAATATGAGAATCTGACGTTATTGTTTTTTTACCGTATTCAAAAACAACTTTTCTCATACCATCTTCAGAAACAAGTAAAAGCTTGCACAAAGAATCTTTTTTGCCGTCATTAACTATCGCATTAACAGTTGCAGAGTTTACATTTTCATCTTCGTGTATTTTATTTTCAATCCACATTAAAGATATTTTCTTTGTGAATATTTTTGCCCGTTGCCAAAAAATACAAGCAGGGTAAAACAAAATATAAAATCTTTCCTGTAAATTCAGCTTTGCAGCAAACGTTCCTAAAATGAAATTTAAAATTAATAAAACACCTAAATGGAAAGTAAATTTAAGTTCTAAAGATGTAAAGTACCTGAAAGCACAGAATAATAGAGCTAAATATAAAACAATAATTCCTAATGCATCAGGCTTTAGTGTGTAAAAAATAAATTCTTTAAAATTCCATGGTTTTGAAAACGATTTTGGAAGATAATATTTAAACATAGCCAACTTTTGCATAAAAGAAGGTGTTGAAGCATCGTAATTTTCAACATCAACAGTGCTTTTAATAAAAGGTGAAAATGTCGGGCGAATTGAGTTTGAAGCCAAGAAAAGAGAAAATTTTAACTCGTCATTTTTTGTTTCAAAACACACTCTGCCTGTTTTTTCAAGCACATCTGAGCTTATAACACAGTTTTGACCGTCAAGTATAACAGGCATTTCAAACATCGTACGAACAATATTTTGAACCTTATTTTGATACTTAACGTAAGACCTTAAAACTTGACATTTAAGTTGTTTTAAAAAGTCATCATCACGACAAGTTACGCTCAGGCTACCACTTAAAACGCAAGATGTATGAACGGTTTTGTTAACGGACGAAAGATAATTTTCATCTACCATCCTGTCTGCGCCAAGAAAAACAAACGCACTAAATCTGTTTTCTGATATCATTTTTTCAACAAAAAGTGAAACAGCTTTGTCTTTTGAAAAATATTCCGGATTTTCGATTATATGCACCTGAGCACCATATGCCACCTCAGGTATCGAGACATTCTCTTTATCCCTTTTAAAAATAACATGAACTTCGTAATTTTCTTTAGGATATGTTTGGCAATCCAACATCTTTAAAAGGTCATAAAGCTTTTTATTTGTGGAATCGGCCCAAATGATAACACATAAATTATTTAATAATCCGCCAGATTCTAAAAGCATTTTTGTATCATTAACAAATTCCTTTGCCTTAAAAGCTTTTATATTAAGGGTTAGGGTGTAAATTGTATAAAATATAATATATACAAATAAAACAAAAATTATAATATTAATCATCAGCATTGCTACATTTTATATAAAAATATTGTAAAAATCTAGCTTTTTTTACAATATTTTGCGATAATTATCAAGTACATAATTTAATTTGGAGGAACAAATGAGCCAAGAGTTTTACTACATGGACGGCAAGTATGTACCATCAGATGAAGCAATGATTCCTGTAAGAACCCACGCTTTTTTATATGGCACATCAGTATTTGAAGGCATTAGAGGTTATTATAACGAGCAGGAAGATCAAATCTATGCTTTTCGCATGAAAGAGCATTTTGAAAGACTTTTAAACAGCTGCAAAATTATGCATATGGACCCAAAACACACTATTGAAGAATATATGCAAATTACAAAAGACCTTCTGAAAAAGAATAACTATCATGAAGACTGTTATATCCGCCCCGAAGTGTATAAAAGCGCACTTAAAATAGGGCCCACACTCATTGATAACAATGATTCAGTATTAATATTTACAATTAAATTAGGCAACTACTTTGGTGGAGAAAAAATGCTCAAAGTATGTGTTTCAAATTGGAACAGGCTTGAAGACAATACAATTCCTCCGCGTGCAAAAGTTTCAGGAGCATATGCAAATACAGCTCTTATGATAACAGATGCTAAACTTGCAGGGTTTGATGAGTGTATATCGCTTTCTGCTTCAGGACATGTTGCGGAAGGCTCTGCAATGAATTTCTTTATCGTTGAAGGCGACACGCTTGTTACAACACAGACCACAAGTAATATTTTAGTTGGTGTTACAAGAAACACTATAATTGAAATTGCACAAAAAGAATTAGGTTTGAAAGTTTGCGAAAGAGAAATCGACAGAACAGAACTCTATACCGCAGACGAGGCATTCTTCTGCGGAACCGGTGCGCAAGTTGCACCGATTGGCTCTATTGACAATCGCACAATAGGCAATGGCCAAACAGGTGAAGTAACCGAAGCTATTGCAAACTTATACTACGATATCGTACGCGGCAAAGTTGAAAAATATAAAAAATGGTGCACGCCAATCTATGAATAATCTTGGTATCAACTTTTTAGGACAATGTGTCCAAAATTTTATAAGTGCTATGAAATACACTTTTGGGGGCAATGTTGCTCTCAAAAGTGTTATTGCACAAGCCGCAAGAATAGGTTTTGATTCTTTAGGCATTTCTCTAATGATAGTCTTTATTGCAGCCTCAGTCATTGCCCTACAGGTGTCGAATCAATTTTTAATGTCAGGCGCAGATACATACATTGGAGGTTTTTTAGCAGTTGCACTTATAAGAGAAATTGCTCCGGGTTTTGCCGCACTTGCAATAGGGGCAAGAGCAGGTACTGCAATTACAGCTCAAATTGCAAATATGAAGGTAACTTCACAAGTTGATGCAATGAAAGTACTGCATGTAAATCCGATTGGATATTATTTTGCCCCAAGAATACTTGCAGGAGCACTAAGTGTTACTTGTGTTGTAATTCTAGCTGAATTTATCGGTATATTAGGCGGTATGATTGTTGCCTATTTTTCCGTCGGGCTGCACCCAAACCGTTATTTTAATTCAGTTTGGTTAATGTTAAATACAAAAGATATTTATGTAAGTATATTAAAAGGTTTTATTTTTGGTGCAATAATTTCAACAGTATGTGCAACAGTCGGATACAATACAACAGGCGGAGCTAAAAATGTAGGTGAATCTACAACAAAATCTGCTATTTTGTGTACCATATATTTACTGTTAGCAGATTTATTGATTGCCTTTTTGTTTTATATAGGTAATCATTAATTTGATGTATTTTTTTTCGCTTTAGCTAAATCTTTTCCACATTTTAGACGATGAAGCAAAATTCCCAATGGAGTATTCTTTTAATATCAAACTTGGTATAAAAGAGGAAATATGTTTTGAGGAGGTTTAAATTCACGCTGCAAAGCGTCTTGAATATTAAGGAAAAAAAGCTTGAAGACGAAAGATTGAAGCTTGGTGGAATAATTTCAATGCTTGAAGCGCAAAAAGATATTTTTCTAGAATTAAACGAAAAAAAAGACAAACTTAAATGCGAACTAAACACAGTATTAGAAAATTCAATCTTAGATATTCAATATGTTGTAGGGTACAAAAATTATCTTGAAAGAATTGAACAAGACATAAAAACACAATTCGAGATTATTAAAAAAACACAAACAGAGCTGGAAGAACAACAAATTGTAGTTAATGAAGCTTATAAAGAAGTAAAGATTCTGGAAAAATTAAAAGAAAAACAGTATAAAAATTTTCTCTTCGAATACGAACAAAATCAAATAAAAGAACTGGATGATATTACAATTTCAAGACATAAGAAAGTAGTTTAATGCAAAATTTAGCAACACTAATCAATAATACACAAAATACAGCATCGATTGATGATTTTTTAAGCACAGGTCAGAATTACGACTCCAAGGACCTTGCTCAAAAGGGCAAAGATTTTTTTGATATATTAAATAAAAAAGACAATAACTTATCAAACAGAACTGTACAAAACGACAAAGAATACAGCAAAGCACAGAACAAAAGTGCAGATTATAGTGCTAAAAAAGCAGATTTATCCGCAGATAACAAAGACATAAATTCAACCCAAGCAAAAGATGGCGCATCCAAAACAGAAAATGCACAAGCAAATAATGCTGATGACAATAGCATAAAAGAAACTGCAAACGACTCCAAACCAAACAAAACAAATGACGAACACAAAACTGATAATAAAAAGACTCAAGATAAAACTCTTGATGAAGTAAAATCAGAACCTGTCATAAAAGAGGCGACTCAGACTGCACAAGAACAAAATATGCAAGTCTTAAGTGCTGATGAAGTTATACAAGAAACAGTAAAAAAAATTAATAACCTTATTGAAACTTCTTTGGACGGCCAACTCAATTTAGAAGACGTTAAAGCACTTAAAGGTGCTCTTGAAGAAATACAGGCAAAAATAAATAGCAACGAACTTGTTGTAAGTGAAGATACAAAACAAATGATAAGCGATGTCTTAAACAGGTTGCTTACCCAAAACCCTGAAGATTTAGAAGTTGCAGAACTTCAAAAAGATTTAAAGCAACTTGCGCAAGATATTAAAGCAAACGCATTTAAACTTAATTCTCAAGTAAAAATGGAAGAAGAAAATTCAAATCCTGTAAAAGCTCTTGAGATAAATATTAGCGATAATGATACAAAAACAACAAAAGAGACTGCAAAAAAAGATACCAGTGAAGAAAAAATAACCCAAAAAACAAAGGATTCCCAAACCACTGTAGCTGCATCAAAAGATACCAAGGAAATTCAAGATACTAAAAATCAAGAAGTTGACATTGAGCAAGACATGCTTGATGAAATGGATGTAAAAATTGAAGAAGTTTCAGACGCATCGACTGATACAAACTCTCAAAACAAAAGCTACACAACAGCACAGGATGAAGTTATTAAACTTCAAATTCAAAATTCAGACGCAGATAATACAACACCTGTCACTTTTGCTTTTGACAAATCAGTTAAAAATATAAATGCAATCAACAAACCGATTCAAGTACAAAGCACAACAAGAGAATTAAATGTCAATGATATTTTAAATCAAATAGGTTCAAAATTTGAGCAGTTAAAAGACGGTTCATCTACAAAAATTACAATGACACTAAGACCAAATGACTTAGGCAGGGTAACAATAGAATTACTCTCAAGTGCAAACGGAATTTCGACAAACATAATAGCTCAAAACTCACAAGTAAAAGAGTTGCTTGACAAAAATATCGATATATTAAAACAACAACTGGCTCAGCAAGGAATTAATGTTCAAAACGTACAAGTAAAAACCGTTGAACAAAATTCGCAAACGGGGTTAAATAACGGCTATAACGAAAGACAAAACCAAGGTCAAAATGGCGAACAAAACCCTCAAAAGCAAGATAGCAACAGTCAAAACAACAAGCAACAAAGGCAAGAAAACTTTAAATTCAACAAATCAAATGTAATAGAAAATATTGACTTTGAAAGTAACACACAGGGTGCAACAGCAAGCATAAATACCCTTAGGGGCAAAATAAGTTACAATCTGTAGACACAAGGAGACAATAATGTCATCAAATATTATTAATGAAATCAATAATATGCAAAACTGGACGGCACAACAAGAAGCGCTAAAGTCTAAAACAGAAGGTACAAGCAATGAACTTGACCAAGATATGTTTTTAAAACTTATGCTGGAACAGCTAAAATATCAAGATCCGCTTAATCCAATGAGTAACCAAGAATTCTTAGCTCAACAAGCACAATTTACTCAAATTGAACAATTAACTCAATTAAACGAGACAATTCAGGCGAACAGCGGACTAACACAAGGTATGGACTTAATCGGAAAAGAAGTAACGCTTGTAGACCCTGACGATCCTGAAAATACAATAACAGGCGTTGTTGAAGAAGCAGTATTTTATCAAAACGGTTGCGCTGTAAAGGTTAACGGAAAAGAATACCCTGCAGGATTAATACTGAGTGCAAAAGAACCTTCAGCAACAGTACCGCCAACAGGTGACAACAGTACAAGTGAAGGCGAAACAACAACTGAAGATGATAACTCTGTAGCTGAAAAAGCAAAAAGCGTATTCAGTAATGCAGCAACAGTCTCTAAAACAGCAGCAGCATTTTCGTATTTGGGAGACTTATTTAGTAATTTAACTAACAAAAACTAACTTCAAGGGAGGAGACAATAAATGTCACAAGCAATGAACACCGCAATGTCGGGCATTAACGCGAACCAATTACATATAAACGTGGTTGCCGACAATATTGCAAACTTAAATACTACAGCTTTTAAAGAGTCACAAATGACATTTAAAGATGTATGGTATCAAACAAGAACAACAGGTACGGCACCCACAGGTAACCTTGGCGGTACAAACCCGTTTCAAATAGGTGTCGGTACAACTGTTGCAGGTATTTCAAGAAACTGGGCCGCAAATAACATTAACACAACAGGTAGAGATACTGATATGGCACTTCAAGGTAACGGCTTCTTTACGGTAATGGATGCGGAAGGCAATATTTTCTTAACACGTGACGGTAGTTTCGACCTTGATGCAAACGGAAACCTTGTGACATCAATGGGCTATAAAGTATTGGGTACAAGTTCAGATTATTCAATGAGTGCAACAGAGATTCCAATTTATATACCTCAAACAATAAGAGCAGGTGCGTATGCCCAACCGCAAGGAATATTAGCTAATAAAGATATATCACAACTCAACGGTACCGATGGAGCTATTACAGCAGGTACATTTACAATTACGCCAACAATAGGCGGTGTTGAACAGACACCTATTGAAGTATCAATAACAGGTACCGGTACTGTTCAAAATATGATAAACGAAATTAACGCTGATTTAGCAGGTCAAAACATAACATGTGAACTTGTTGATGGTGCAATAAGATTTACAACAGCGGGAGGTGTAGAAAAAATTAGATTTACATCAGGCACATCTAACTTTGTAGACCAAACCGATATCGCACTTCAAGCTGACGGTACAGGCGAATATACCTCAAAAACAATAGATTACAAAGTAGATATTAACCCCGGTGATGGCAGCAAAGATGCCCTGATATTCAAAAGTATGTCAGTTGGCAACAATGGTATAATAACTGCAACATATAATAACGGTGACTCAATTACCGTATGGGAAGACCCTGATGACGGTTCAAGATTATTTAAATATACAACTGCCTTAGGTGTTGAAATTTTAGGACCAAACGATGTTACTGCACACCCTGCAGTACTTGTTCCTGAAAACTTGCAAATTCAATGTGCAACCGTTAGAAACTATGAAGGCTTAGTTGGAGAAGGTAATAACCTATACAGCACAGGCCCTGACACAGGTGATGTTATTTATTCTTGTGGTAACGATAACGGTATCGGCGCTATTGTAACGGGTGGTTTAGAAGCTTCAAACGTAGACTTGTCACGCCAATTCTCAAATATGATTATGGCGCAACGCGGTATTGAAGCAAACTCAAGAGTATTTGACACAGCAAACAGTATATTACAAACACTCGTTTACCTGGGTAGAGGCTAATAAAAAATTTACACATTCCAACTTTTTAAATGTGTCCGAATTATTTTAATTCGGACTTTTTATTTTTCCAAAACATCAATTTCCGAAAAATCACTTAAGTATGGCAAATGTTCTTCTGTTATTAACTCTCCCGGCAGCAAAACAGAAATCCCGGGAGGGCAAAGCGCAATTACTTCAGCGCAAATTCTACCGATTGAATCTTCTTTTTTAATTCTTTCTTTTCTTGAAAAATAAGCTTCTCTAGGGGTCATTACTACCTTAGGAGCAGTCAGTGGCATAAATTTAATTCCTTCAAGATAAGCTAAATCAGGATAATTTGATTTAGCAATTTTATCTAACGCATTTAACAGGACATCAAATTCTTCCTGAGTATTACCAATGTTTGAAAGTATTAAAATGCCTTCATCTGAAGCACTTTCAATTTCTATAGAAAAATCGAGTTCTAAAATACTTTCTAGGCGTTTTCCGCTTAAACCGTCAACTTTTAAGAAAATTTTTGTTACATCAAATGCTACATTGCTGATTGAATTTAAAACCCTGACACCATTAATTTTAGCAGCGCGCTCCCTAAAATACAAAGCATTATCAATAGCATTTTCAATAGCAAGTGCACCTTTTTTTGAAGATAAAAATGCTCTTGCAGCATCAAGACTTGTTAAAAGCAACAAAGAAGGGCTTGTTGTGTGCAAAAGCTTAAGTGCATGCTCAACTTTATGAGCGTCAAATCTGGAATTTTGTGAAAGATGCAACATAGAACTTTGCGTCATAGAACCGCCTGTTTTATGCAAAGAATGAACAACAGCATCGGCTCCGCATTCAAGCGCAGACTTTGGCAGAACATCTGAAAAATTCCACAGGCAACCATGTGCTTCGTCAACAATTAGTGGAATATCAAATTCATGACAAACTCTTGAAATTGCTTCAATATCAGATACTACACCTTCATACGTCGGGTTAGTAACCCAAACAAGTGAAATGTCCGGATTTTCTTCTAATCTTTCTCTCAATTCAACAGGATTTAGAGCACCATATATTGCCCAATCATCAAGCTTTTTAGGCATAATCCACTGTGGATTTGCACCTGAAATAATCATACCGGAAAGCACCGAACGGTGGCAATTTCTACCTATTGCAATATTATCATTCGGGCGAGTAAGCGCAAAAGCAAGAGCAAGATTTGCTATTGTTGAACCACCCGTTAAAAAGAATGTTCTTTTTGAATTAAAGACCTTTGAAGCAAGTCTCTGTGCTTCATCAATAGCGCCTGAAGATGGGAATAATGTACCCAAATTGTCAAACTCATCTGTAGTATCTAAATTAAGTGCATCAGCTCCAATTAATTGAGAAAATGAATCTAGCACACCTTGCCCTCTGTTGTGGCCTGGAATATGAAAACCGGTACATGGGCTTTCTTTATATGCGCGCATAGCTTCAACCAAAGGTGCATATGTTTCATTTTGAATAAAAGATACATCTTCTTTAAAACTTATTAAATTTTTCGGATTACAGTTTTTCATTTTCATAATTATTATACACATAAAAAACAAAATACATGAAATTTTTGCGCAAAATTTTTTTTCTACATGTTTTGTATGAAAAACACGATCCGAATTGTAACATAAAATAAAAAATGGTATAATCACAAAAACGAGGTTGTAAGGAAATAAGTTATGGTTGATAATCGTTCGGCCGGTTTTTTCGGGATAGGTGGCAGCTTTAATTTTAAATCCGGTGACATTTCGGGAACTGCAGCAAAAACATCCGACGAAAAAAACGGACAAGGTGGAGAATATTTTGCTCAAGAACAAAACCCTGAGGAAAATGAAGACTTCAGGCAAGAACCTTATGTTGACCGCTCTGCTGTCCTTCGAGCCTCTCTTGATTCTCTTGCCAGCTTAAATGCCGCAAGTATCGAAAAAAAGAAAAATAAACCAAAAAAGAAGAATAAAAAAGAATTAACACTATCTGAAGATAATTCACAAAAAGAATAACCGCCTATAACAAGGCGGTTAACTTTTATTTTGATATAAACCTTTTATATAAAAATGTCATTGCTGATACATTAAGCGGCAACAAAAACATAGCTGAAAATCCCGATATTACATCGGCACATCTTGCCAAAGTTGTACCACTTATAAAAAATCCGCCAAAAATACTCACTAATATTGAAACCACAATCTGCAACACAACAGACACAAGCCATATTATAAACAATAAACCAAAAACCGTAAAAATCCTTGAACCTTTTGTCATATCAATGGACTTTTTCATAACATCAAGAGGTTTAACATCAGGCTCCAGAGTAAAAATTGGAAGCAAAAGGGAAATTTTAAGAGAAAACACTGTGAGTGCAACAACCATTAATAATATTATTAGCGCACAAATAATCAAAGTTAATTTCGTCTTAATTATAGAACAATACAAAATAACAGCCATGCACACTGCGAAAATTAAAAGCATATATAGTGCAGGCCACAAAAGTGTTTTAATATATTGTTTCTCTCTTTGCTTGATATTATTTTTGTATATCTCAAGGTAAAAATTTTTGGTTTCATCATAATCATTTGCACCAAGGGTAAAATAACAACTCAAGAGTAAATATTTCCAAAACCCCCAGCAATACAAAAATATACCAACGACAAGGCATATTATAATCGGCAAAATATAAGAAACCATATCTTCAGCACTTAACTGCTTTACATTTACCAAATATAAGCTTGGAAATAAAGCCAAAACTATTCCCACCAACTGCACGGCTATTGGGGTCAACATTAAAGCAAAAAGCTCCTTGAAATTCTTAAAAAAGAAATCAAAAGACCTGCTCAACATATTCCAAAATAAATATTTTCTATCCATAAATTGCCCCTTTTGCTTTTTATGCTAATATAATAACGGATTGAAAAGTAATAAAGCAAATTTTTAATGAATATTAAAGATAGAATTAAATCAATAAAACCAAACCAATACTATAAAAGTGCGAATTTGCACATTCATTCTACCTGCTCTGACGGTGCTTGTGATTTTTTAGAACTTGTCGAGCAAGGCAAAAAACTAGGTCTTGAGCATATGGCAATTTCTGACCATAATACAGTTGAAGGTTGGAAGAATTTTAATTATCAAGAATACGATTTTTTAATTCCTGCAGTTGAATTTGATTGTTTTTATAAAGGAACACTTTTGCACATCTTAGGTTATGGTATAGACCCAAACAATAAAGACTTACTCAATATTTGTGCAAAGTCCAAAAAAGAAACACAATACGACATTGTAAGACTTTTTAAATCTCGTCATCCAAAAACAGCAATAGACGCCATACACAGTGCAGGAGGTATTGCAGTCCTTGCGCATCCCTGTTGTTGCTGGGTAATAAACCTTGATAAACTTACAAAAAATTTAAAAAATATAGGCTTAGACGGCATTGAGGTTTACTATCCGTACAAAAGACACAGAGGAATAATAAAATTTCATTCAAGAAAACATATCAAAGAATTAGCGCAAAAATACGACCTTGTAATGACAGGCGGAACTGACGAACATGGAAAAGTTATTAAACAATAGTAGAGTTTATCTCTTTGTGTAAATAACTGTATTTCTCGTAATATTCTTCAGGGTTTTCTTTTGCAGCCTTAATTGTATCAGCAAGGCTTATAAATAATTCTGCAAGCTCGGGGTCAAATTGAGTGCCTGAACATCTTTTAATTTCTTCAATGGCAACTTCATGCTCAAGTGCTTTTCTGTACGAGCGGGTAGATGTCATGGCATCATAAGTATCAGCCAGCGCAATAATGCGAGCGGAAATAGGAATTTCATCCCCTTTAAGATGATTTGGATAACCCGTACCGTCCCACTTTTCATGGTGAGATTTTAACCAGTTACTTATGCCTGCAAGTTTTTTAATGCTTGAAATAAGTTTTTCGGAATTCTCAGGATGAGATTTCATTATTGCAAATTCTTCATCGGTTAATTTACCCGGTTTACACAAAATACTTTGTGGGATTGCAATTTTACCTATATCATGCAAAAGTCCTGCAAGTTCAATTTCTTCAAGAGATTTGTCCGTTAACTTTAGCTCTTTTGCAAGAATTAAAGAATATAGAGTGACACGCAAAGAATGCCCATGGGTATATGGGTCCTTAGCATCAAGTGCTGAAGAAATTGATTTAATTGTTTTGTAAAATAATTCTCTTAAATCTGTTAAAATAGAGGATTTTGAGCTTGCAAGGTCAAATTTGTCCAATCCGTTTTCAATTACCTGTTGCAACTCTTGAGGATCAAAAGGCTTTAACATATATTGAAACAGGTTGCATTTATTAACAGCGTCCATAAGAATTTCTATATCAGAAAAACCTGTTAAAAGGATTTTAATAACGTCAGGCGAAATTTTATTTGCTTTTTCTAAAAACTCAGTACCTTCCATAACGGGCATTTTGTGATCAGAGACAATTAATGAGATTCTATCGACATTGTTTTCTAAGACTTCCAAGCCTTCCTTGCCGTTAGTTGCAGTTAAAATATTGTATTTGCCATGCAGAGTTCTTTTTAAAAGCTGTAAATTATTTACTTCGTCATCCACCAATAACACAGTGTGAGCTGACTTTGAAGTGCTTGTTTGCAGAATATCATCTATATTGTTTAAAAAAAGATCGTTTTGGGAATTTGCAGACATGATAAACCCCTATGCATACAAGGAATTTATCGGCAACAGATAAAAATACTTTAATTAAATACACAAAAAATATTAAATTTTATAAACTATTCGCCCAAATTTTTAGTGTTTGCAGCTTCGTTTATAAAAGCGTCTAAACCTTTTGTCAGAACGTTTGTTACGATTTTAACACCAATTATTGAAGCTAAAAATAGAATTGCATTTGATTTATTTGTTTTTAAAATCTCAAAAGCTTCGCCGATGTTCATTTCGCTGAGTTTTTTAAATATATCTTTAAAACTTTGGTTTTCTACGTTAAAGAATTTTTTAAATGAAGCTATGGCAAATACAGCTGCTGCAACTGCTCCGCTTTTCTTTTCAATAGAGCCTTGTTTTCCATCAGCTTTTCTGTTTGGCAGTATAGACATTAAACTAAAAGCGCCTGTTGCAGCAAGTGCTATTGGCATGGATTTTTTAAAATTTTCTCTTGCAACAGGATTTTCAACAGCTTTTTTAACAATCGTACCGACTTTTTTTGCGCTCTTTTGCGCAACACCTATTGCATTTATACCAACATTTTTAATTGTTTGAACGTTCATAAAAACCTCTTATTTGCCTACTATAATAAAGCATGTAAAAGATTTTTTGTGTCATCATGTCGGTACAAAAAAGTTTAATCTTTACAATATTTTACATTAAAAAAGCCGCATTATTGGCGGCTATTAATCTTGCATGTATGAGAATTGTTCTTCGGTTCTTTTATCTAAAGTTTCTTGCAAACTTTCTATATCAGCATCAAGTGCTTTCATTCTGGGTTCTCTTGCAGTGATTTTTTGTTCTATTTGTTTTTCTTTAGCTTGGTTGTCTGCAAGTAATTTTTGCATTTTTACTTCAAATTTATTTGCAATTTGGCTCAATTTTTGCATTGCTTTCATATAATCTTCATCACTTACATCTTCCATTGCACCTAA
>CALUYC010000077.1 GCA_944324895.1 Candidatus Gastranaerophilales bacterium | reverse complement strand
TAAGACATAGAGTACCCCCGACAGTCCTGAACCGATTTGAGTAGCAAGCCTAATACGCTGAGCCTCGCCCCCCGAGAGCGTTCCTGCGTTCCTTGCTAAATCAAGATATCCAAGCCCAACGTCAATTAAAAACTTTAACCTGACACGAATTTCATCCAATATTTGTTTTGCAATGGTTAACTTAAAATCATCAAGATTCAGATAGACATCTTGAATAAACTCATAAGCCTTGACAGTTGGCATCTGGCAAAATTCGAAAATATTTTTATTCATGATTGTAACTGCAAGTGCAAAGGGGTTTAAACGCGCTCCCTTACAGGCTTTACATGGAATTGAAGTCATATATTTTTGTATTTCACCGCGAATTAAGTCAGAATCAGAACTTTCATATTTCTTTGTTAGATAAGGAATTACACCGGGATATGGCATATAATGCGTGTGATAATTTTTTGTACCAAAATCAGCATAGCGCATTTTTATGCGCTCATCATCATTGCCATATAAAATTATGCCTTTTTGTGAAGGACTTAAGCTTTTAAACGGCACATCCGGATTTATGCCGTAGTGCTCGCAAACAGAATTCAATACATCATAATAATATTGATTACCGGTTTTTGCCCAAGGGTATATTGCACCCTGATTTAACGATTTAGAAGGATCCGGAACAACAAGTTCCGGTGTAATTTCAAAATGTGCACCCAATCCGTTGCAGATTTTACAAGCACCGTAAGGATTGTTAAAACTCAACATTCTCGGGGTTAATTCTTCAAAGCTTAAGTTACACTTAGGGCATGCTAATTTTTCAGAGAAAATTTGCTCCCCTTGCCCGATGACATCAAGCACCATAAGTCCGTCAGAGCGCTGCAATGCCATTTGTGCACTGTCAAAAATTCTTGATTTTGCGCTTTCTTTTACAATAATTCTGTCTATGACAACATCTATTGTATGTTTCTTTGTTTTATCAAGTTCAATGTCATCTTCTTCTAGATTGTATATTTGACCGTCAACCCTAACTCTTACAAAACCTTCTGACTTTAAACCCTGCAAAGTTTGTACGTACTCGCCTTTTTTACCTCTTATAATTGGCGCGATTATCTGAATTTTTGTCCCCTCGCCTAACGCCATAATTTTTGAAACAATTTCATCAATAGTTTGAGGAACAATTAACTCGCCACAATTAGGACAATGCGGAATGCCAATTCTTGCATACAATAGCCTTAGATAATCATAGATTTCTGTTATTGTACCTACAGTTGAGCGGGGATTATTTGTTGTAGATTTTTGATCAATAGATATTGCAGGAGAAAGCCCCTCTATATGTTCAACATCAGGCTTGTCCATTTGTCCCAAAAATTGCCTTGCATATGTTGAAAGGCTCTCCACGTATCTTCTTTGACCTTCTGCAAATATTGTATCAAAGGCAAGAGAACTTTTACCCGAACCTGAAACTCCCGTAAAAACAATCAGCTCGTTTTTTGGTAATTCCAGCGAGACATCTTTTAAATTATGTTCTTTTGCACCTTTTATAACAATTTTGTCATTCATGTCTACATTATGTCACAAAAAATTATTAAGAATATTAAAAAAATAATGTATATACATGTTATATATTTATGATATATGGAATTATAAAAGTAGATTAGTTCTTCTCTTTCCACTCCTTCCTCCATATACAGATTTTATTCTCGTCGCCCTCAAAAAGGCGGCTTTTTTTTGCACGAAGTCGGTGCTTCTAATTACAACAACTATCCTACATCAAACTCTCAAGTGCTGCTATTTTCATTGCAGCAACATCCGGCGTTTGTCCAGTCCAAATCTCAAAAGCTTTTTGTGCTTGATACACAAGCATATCCAGCCCGCCAACATGTCTTATATTGCAATCTTGAGCATATTTAATAAGTCTTGTTTTTATAGGATTATAAACAATATCATAAATAAATGCATCATTGTCCATTGACTTAATAACATTAAAATCAACAGGTGAAACACCTTCGAGAAAATTTTTCATACCTACAGGCGTTGTGTTGACTAATATTTTTTCACCCTTGAGTGTATCAAGCAGAGTGTATGGTTTAAGTTCAATTTTTACCTTTGGAAACTTTTGCCTTAAGACTTCAACATGAGCATGAGAGTCAATAACGTTTCTTGAATAAAACGTAATCATTGACACACCCAAACTTACAAGCCCTGCACATATTGCACGTGCAGCACCGCCCGTACCTAGGACAACAGCTCTTTTATCTCGAATATTTTCCTTAACATCATCAGGTATTGCACTTACAAAACCGTAAATATCTGTATTTGAACCCTCTAAATCTTTATTTTCGGTAATTTTTACGGTATTAACCGAGCCTATTAAATCTGCATTTGTATCAAATTTTGAAAGAAAAAGAGTCATTGAAACCTTGTGTGGAATAGTCACATTAAAACCATGGTAGCCTTCAACTTTTAATTTCTTTATTCTTGATACAAGGTTTTCAGGCTCTGTTGGCAAAATATCATAACTGCCTTCAAGCCCACAAGTTTTAAGAGCAGTTTCCTGAATTACCTTACTTAATGAATGTGAAAGAGGGTAGCCTATAATAGCAAGTTTGTAGCTTTTTGTCATTGTTCATCCTCTTTCATATCACGCGAATATTTGCACTCTTTATTTGAACAAGCGATTTTATTGCCTTTTTTAAGGAATTTTTTAACAAGTAAGCTTCCGCAGTCGGGGCATTTTTCACCTGTCGGTTCAGACCAAACTACAAAAGTACAGTCGGGGTATTTTGAACAACCCCAAAAAAGCTTTCCGTAGCGAGATTTTCTTTGGATTAATTCACCATCTCTGCCTTCTTTTTGACAAGTCGGGCATTTAACTCCGGACGAGACAACAATACCTTTTCTTGCTTTACATTTTTCGTTTAAACACTGGTAATATTTACCATAAGGGCCTGTTTTTATAACAGTTTCGCCTCCACATTTTTCACATTTGTAATCTGTAGGCTCATCTTGCGGCTTTTCTTTTGCTTCACCGTCAAGGGGGAGCGCTGTTTTACACTCGGGATAGCCTGAACATGCGAGGAATTGTTTACCGAATCTACTTGTTTTGACAACCATTTTTTTACCGCAATTAGGACAATTTACGGACGACTCTATAACCACATTTTCCATATTTGCCTTGGCGTCATCAACTGTTTTTGAAAACGGTTTCCAAAAATCTTTCAATACTTTAACCGATTCTGCTTTATCCTCAGCAATGTCATCAAGCTTTAATTCCATGCCTGCCGTAAACTTGTAATCCATAATATCGCTAAAATGTTTTACAAGCTGAGTGCAGACCGTTCTGCCTAAAATTGTAGGTTTAAGCGCCTTATCAAGCTTTTCTACATAACCTCTTTGCTGAATT
>CALUYC010000076.1 GCA_944324895.1 Candidatus Gastranaerophilales bacterium | reverse complement strand
TCTTTTGTGCTATACCTAAGAGCACTTCAAGACAAAGTAATTTTATACTAAACAATTTTTTTTTGCAAATAAAAATCCGCCTACAAACTATAGGCGGATTTTATACATTGGTTAAATTTAGTTTGCATCTGCTTGATACATAGTTCTTTGAGCAACTGTACCATATGGTTGAACACTTACATCTGTTACCATAATAGCAAAGAAGTCAGGAACTCTTGTATCGCCTACTGCCGGATAATTGCTAGTTATACCTGTTCTATCTGTAGCAGAAGTCGGGCCTCTGTCACCGTTAACATCAACACCAATTATACAAGGGCTGGTTGTTGTACAATTTGCAATACCTGTTGTAGGAACTTCGTATCTGAAACCGTCAGCAGTATAGAAAGCAGTGTTGTTACCTGCTGTAACGCCGCTTCTCATTACATTCATTCTTTTTGAAAGATATTGAGAAAGTTGTGCACCGCTTGTAATATCAGCAGGTGACTCATTATCTATTGCAAGATTCATTGTAACTGCCTGATTAAGTACCGAAATTGCCTTCTTAAAACCTGTTTTAAACTCCTGTTGGTTAGTTCTTACAATTACACCGGGAATAGTCATTGCTGCAACAACGCCAATGATAGCCAGTGTAATCAAAACTTCCGCAAGGGTAAATGCCGAGCTTTTTTTCATTTTTTGCTAAACCTTTCTATTTATACTTATCTATCCTTATGACTTCGTATTTTCCATTATTGTATTACATTTTTTTATTTAAGTCTACTACTTAATAAAACATTGCCCTAAAAGTATGATAAGATAACAAAGGAGTTACAAAATATGAGGTGAAAATGAATAACTTTGAATTCAAATGCCCAACGAAAATAATCTTTGGAGCCGATACGATAGCAAAAATTAAAGACGAAATACCGCATGACAAAAAAATATTAATAACGTATGGCGGAGGCTCCATAAGAAAAAACGGGGTTCTAAAACAAGTAAAAGAGGCTCTGACAGGCTTTAATTACAATGAATTTGGCGGAATTGAACCTAACCCTAAATTTGAAACCCTCATGGAAGCAGTAAAAATGGTAAAAGAAGGAGAGTATAATTTTCTTCTTGCAGTGGGCGGCGGCTCTGTACTTGACGGCACAAAATTTATCGCAGCAGCAAGTAAATTTGAGGGCGACCCTTGGGATATACTTGCAAAAGGCGCTCAAATAAATGATGCACTTGAATTAGCAGATGTTATAACACTTCCCGCAACAGGATCTGAAATGAACTGCGGCGCTGTTATTTCAAGAATATCAACAAAAGAAAAATTTGCTTTTATGTCAGAAAAAGTTTACCCGAAATTTTCTATAATTGACCCGAAAACAACATATTCTTTGCCTGAAAAACAAACTGTTAACGGCATTGTAGATACTTTTACCCATGTTATGGAACAGTATGCAACATACGATGTTAATACTCCCCTTCAAGACCAATGGGCATTAGGAATAATAAAAACACTTCTTGAAGAAGGTCCGAAAGTATTAAAAGATCCCAACAATTACAATGCAAGAGCAAATATATTTTGGTGTGCTACTTGCGGATTAAACTACTGGATAAGCCTTGGAGCAGTTCAAGACTGGTCCACACATATGATAGGGCATGAACTAACCGCACTGTATGGACTTGACCATGGTGAGACACTTGCAATAATACTTCCAAGCTTGTGGCATATCATGAAAAAAGATAAGATGGATAAACTTGCCAAAATGGCTATAGAGGTATATGGTGCAAATGAATTTCTACCAAAAAGTTTGCTTGCAGATATAACAATTAAAAAGACAGAAAAATTCTTCCATAAAATTGGCAGAAAAACAAAACTTAAAGAATACGGTATAAATCCAAAAGAGGCAGCGGTGGAAATTAGAAAACGCTTTAACCAAAGAGGCACAATATTGGGTGAAAAGGGAAATATTAACGCCGATGTTGCATATGAAATAGTCTTAAACGCTTAATAATTAGCAAGGTAGTTAAAAAGCTCAACAAAGCGCCCCAAAAGTTCTTCGGGCGCTTTGTTTTCATCAATCTCTATTGTTATGGTAGGAATTTTTCTCTCAACACCGCAATATGTACCAAAACTACCCGGGGTGGGGTACCCTATGTCAGATTCTACAGGATAGCCCAAAATTTTTGATATTTTATTTGCAAGCTCAAGTGCAGGGCCATCATAGTTAACTATTTTATAAGGCGCATGGATTGTTATTATTGCGTCAAAATTATTATTTTCAATCAAATTAACAAGAAATTTGGTCTCATCTTCACTTGAAGCGTATTTGCCGCCGAAATAGTCATCGTTTTTGCTCAAAACCCAGTTTTTGGTGGGAAAATTTCTGTTTAAATCAACTCCGTTTTTATTTTTTCTTGTATTCTCACTATTCAGGCGCGGGATAAAATAAAGCGAGTTTTTAAAAACTTTATGCGGCAATTTTAAAAACTCATTTATAAAATATTCTCCCTGAGGTTCATCTCCATGAAAAACTCCGACTATAAGAATTTTCTTTAAGCCGGAGTTGTTTAAAATTTTTAATTCTA
>CALUYC010000075.1 GCA_944324895.1 Candidatus Gastranaerophilales bacterium | reverse complement strand
GAATACAACATTAGAAAAAACTATGCCTTGTTGGCAAGGTTTTAAAGGCGACACGTGGCAAAATACAATTGATGTCGTAGATTTTATACAAAACAACTATACACCTTATGAAGGCGATGATTCATTTTTAGCACCGGCTACACAAAGGACTTTAAGGGTTTGGAATAAAGTTCTTGAACTAATGAAAAAAGAACATGAAAACAACGGTCTGCTTGATGCGGATGTTTCAACACCTTCTGAAATCGATGCCTATAAAGCAGGTTACATCGATATTAAAGACGAATTAATAGTGGGACTACAAACCGATGCACCCTTAAAGAGAGCAATAATGCCTTATGGCGGACATAGAATGGTAGAAGCATCTTGCAAGGCTTATGGTTTAAAAGAAGATGAGAAAGTAAAAGAAATTTTTACAAAATACAGAAAAACACACAACGAAGGAGTTTTTCAAGCATATACACCGCAAATTCGAGCTTGCAGAAAAAGCGGTATAATTACAGGACTGCCTGATGCGTACGGTAGAGGCAGAATTATAGGTGATTATAGACGTGTTGCGCTATATGGTATAGACAGACTTATTGAAGAAAAACAAGCTGAAAAAGCTTCATCAGATGGATTAAATATGACATCAGATATAATTAGGGAACGAGAAGAACTGTCTGAACAAATACTTGCACTTGAAGCAATGAAAAGAATGGCACAAACCTATGGTTATGATATTTCAAAACCTGCAAATAATTTCCGTGAAGCAGTTCAGTGGACATATTTTGGCTATCTTGCAGCAATTAAAGATCAAAACGGTGCTGCAATGTCGCTTGGTAGAGTTTCTACATTCCTTGATATATATAGTGAAAGAGATATTAAAAACGGAATATTAACTGAAGAAGAAGCGCAAGAAATAATGGATGATTTCGTTATTAAATTAAGAATGGTACGATTCTTAAGAACACCTGAGTATAACGAACTCTTTAGCGGCGATCCTGTTTGGGTAACAGAATCTATTGGTGGTATGGGCGACGATGGCAGAACTTTAGTTACAAAAAACTGCTATAGAATGCTGCATACACTCACTAACCTCGGACCTGCACCCGAACCAAATATGACAGTTCTATGGTCAGTAAATTTACCCGATAATTTTAAAAAATTCTGTTCAAAACTATCAATAAATACTTCATCAATACAATATGAAAACGATGACTTAATGCGTCCTATGTTTGGCGATGACTACGGCATTGCTTGCTGTGTTTCCCCTATGATTATCGGAAAGGAAATGCAATTCTTTGGTGCACGTGCAAACCTTGCGAAAGCACTTTTATATGCAATTAACGGCGGCGTTGATGAAAAATCATTCGCAACAGTTGCGCAGGGTTTTGAACCCATTACATCAGAATATTTAGATTATAATGAGGTAATTGAAAAATTTGATGCAATGATGGAATGGCTTGCAACAACTTATGTAAATGCACTAAACATAATCCACTTTATGCATGACAAATACTACTATGAGAAAGCACAACTTGCACTAATGGAGCAAAATGTTGTAAGAAAATTAGGTTGTGGCATAGCAGGATTTTCAGTAACAGTTGACTCATTAAGTGCAATTAAATATGCAAAAGTCAAGCCAATCAGAAACGAACAAGGTATAGCAATTGATTTTGAAATAGAAGGCGATTTCCCAAAATTCGGCAACAATGACGACAGAGTTGATGAAATTGCAACTAAATTAGTTGAAAAATTCATGAATAAAATTGAAAAATTGCCGACATATAGAAATGCAATACCTACACAATCAATTCTTACAATAACATCAAATGTTGTATATGGTAAAAAAACAGGCAATACACCGGACGGTAGAAAGGCAAATGTTCCTTTTGCCCCCGGCGCAAACCCTCTACATGGCAGGGATGAATGCGGAGCACTTGCATCCCTTTGCTCGGTTGCAAAACTACCCTTTAAACATGCAAAAGATGGAATTTCAAATACATTTTCAATTATTCCAAATTCATTAGGAAAAACCGAAGAAGACAGAATAAACAATCTAAAGGGTATGTTAGATGGTTATATGACAAATATGGGTCAACACATAAATGTTAATGTGCTCGACAGAGAAACATTAAAAGATGCAATGGAACATCCGGAAAAATACCCTCAGTTAACAATCAGGGTTTCAGGATATGCTGTGAACTTTATTAAACTTACAAGGGCACAGCAAGAAGATGTTATTTCAAGAACATTCCACGATAAATTCTAAAATAAGTACTAAAGCGCAGGATGTTCCTGCGCTTTTTTATTCAAAATAATGACTAATAAAATCGGTTATATACACTCAATACTAACGGGCGGAACTGTTGACGGTCCCGGCATAAGGTATGTTATATTTTTCCAAATGTGCCCCTTTCGGTGCAAATATTGCCACAATCCAGACACATGGACAAAAAATCCGATGGGGATAAAAACTGTTAATAATGTTTTGGCAGACATATTAAAATATAAAGATTTTTTTAACTTCTCAGGCGGGGGCGTTACTGTATCAGGCGGTGAACCCTTACTACAGGCAGAATTTGTACTTGAACTGTTTAAAAAATTAAAGCAAAATAATATACACACAGTTGTTGATACTTGCGGATATATTGACGTTACAAAAGAAATTGAAGAAGTTATATCAAACACGGATTTGATATTATTAGATATAAAACATTTAAATACTAAAAAACACATTGAACTGACAGGAAGGGATAACATTAAAGTAATAAAATTTTTAGACTATTTAAAACAGAAAAACAAAAAAATCTGGATAAGACAGGTACTTGTCCCAACATACACAACAGATGAAAATTATATAAATGATTTAATTAATTTTCTGGATAAATATAAGGGAATAATAAAAAAAATCGAGCTTTTACCATATCACAAAATGGGAATAGAAAAATGGAAAAAGCTCGGATTGAATTACACTTTAAATGTAGACCCGCCACAAAAAGATGTTGTTGATAATTTTAAAAATCGACTCATTAAAAGCGGTTATGAAGTTTTGGTAAGTTAAATTTTTATAATAAAAAATTTAGAATCCTTAAGCGCTAAAACCTTATGTTGCACATCCTTTTTAAACATAAGTATATCACCTTCATCCAATAAGAATTTTTGCGCATCAAAATGCAGCTCAATTTCACCATCAATGACATACACTGCAGCATCACAAGTAGAAGTATGAGTGTCGATAATTTCATCTTTTTTCAGTACTGCTATGTTTAGACTGCTACCGTCATCTTCAAGCAAAGTTTTTCTTTGGAATTTTGCTCCGTCAAGCTCAATAATATCTTGTGCCTTTAATACATTGTAAAACATAAAAATCTCCTTTTATGTTCATTATTAAGGCAAAAACCAAATAAAACATCAGACAAAAGTCTAAAAACGGAGAGGGGGGGATTCGAACCCCCGGTGGAGTTGCCCCCCCACAAACGTTCCAGGTTTGCACCTTAAACCACTCGGACACCTCTCCATGGCTTGCTTAACTATATTAACCAAACTAAACACAAATGTAAACAGTAAAATTAGAATTTAAACTCGTATATCCTATTTTGTAATTTTAAAATGGCTTGCAATTTGTTTTTAACACCAAGTTTTCTGTAAATACTTGTTAAATGCATTTTAACAGTATGCTTTGATATACAAAGTTTTTGTGCTATTTCGTCGTAATCGTCGCAATAAGGAGCAACCATAATAACATCCATTTCGCGTTCAGTAAGGTTAAATTGTTCTTCAACAGGTTTGTCAATAGGCAACTGCCTAAGCTGGTTCATATGAGAGATTAGCCTGTAAATAAAATTACTCATGTTAATGTCGTAATACGCGCCGCCGCCTGCTACAATTCTAATTGCACGCAAAAGCTCCCAAGATTCGCAATTAAGAGAGCAATAGCCCTTAACTCCTGAAATAACGGTTGTACAAAACTCTGCCTCGTCAATATTTGACGATAAAACAAATTTTTTTACTAATGGCATATCTGTGTGGATTTTTTTTATATCACCGTATTGTTCTTTTGACCCGCAAAACGAAGAAAAGACAACCACATTTGGCGAAATATCAAATAAATCATCCGTATAAGGAGCACTATATGACGCTTCACCCGCAACTCTGAATAAAGATGAATTATTAAACTGTTCGCGTAGTTTTGAGCGAACAATTTTATCATTGTCTACAAGAAAGACAACACTTTTATTTCGACAATCAGTCGATGATTGTGGGGATGATGCGCAATACATGTAAATACTTTCTAATACAAAATTTATTTACATTAACATAAAATTGATAAATAATTTTTTTTGTCATATTTGAAATAAAATTTGAATATATAACAATAAGAAATGCCCGAAAAGCTGTGTTTAAGGGCATTTGGGATTTTAAAATTTTACAAAAATTTACAATTATGATTTTACTTTCTTTTCAATAACAATTTGCTCATCTTTCATATCCATAACTAATTCATCATTTGGTTGATAGTTACCAGTCAGAATTTCTTCTGCAAGGACATCTTCAACCTTTTTCTGTATTACTCTGCGCAATGGACGAGCACCGTAAACTTCCGAATAACCTTCTTTTGCAAGGTAATCTTTAGCAGCATCGGTCACCTCGATTGAAAGCTCTCTTTCCCCAAGACGTTTGAACAGGTCATTAAGCATCAAGTCTACAATTTGCCTAATTTCTTCTTGATTTAGATGAGCAAACACAATAATGTCGTCAATTCTGTTTAGGAACTCTGGCCTAAATGCCTTTTTAAGTTCTTCCATAACAGTTTCTTTTAGTTTTTCATATTTATCTTTTTTCTCATCGTTAGAAACAGAAAAACCTAATTTTGATGTATTTTGAATCATATGAGCACCAACATTTGATGTCATAATGATTATTGTATTTTTAAAGCTGACATGTCGACCCTTAGAATCAGTCAATCTGCCATCATCCAGTATTTGCAGCATTATGTTAAAAACATCAGGATGTGCTTTTTCAATTTCATCAAAAAGAATAACAGAATATGGTTTCTTTCTGACAAGCTCAGTCATATGGCCGCCATCATCATAACCTACATACCCTGGAGGAGAACCAATAAGCTTTGCAGTTGTATGTTTTTCCATAAACTCGGACATATCGATTCTTATCATATTGTCTTCAGAACCAAAAACAGCTTCAGCAAGAGCTTTTGCTAGTTCTGTTTTACCTACGCCGGTAGGACCTGAGAAAATAAAACTGCCAATAGGTCTGTTTGGACTTTTTAAACCAACACGAGCACGACGGATAGCCTTAGATATTGAAACAACAGCCTCATGTTGTCCTATAACGCGTGCATGCAAGGTATCTTCCAATTTAAGTAATCTTTGAGATTCACCTTCGGTAATTTTTGTAACAGGAATACCCGTAATTGTTGAAATAACTTGTGCTACTTCTTCAACTCCAACGGTTGGCTTGTTTTCGTCCTGTTCGTTACGCCATTTTTCTTGTATTTCACGAATTTTATCTTTTAAATTAGCCTCATCATCACGCAAATCAGAAGCCTTTTCAAACTCTTGGTTTCTTATAGCGTCTTCTTTTTCTCTTATAATTTCTTTTAACTGCTTTTCAAGTTCTCGCCCTTCGGGAGGAAGTGCTGAAACATTTAATCGAACTTTTGAACTTGCCTCATCAATAATATCAATGGCTTTATCAGGCAAAAATCTTTCGGTTATAAATTTACTTGAAAGCTCTGTTGCAGCAACTATTGCCTCGTCAGAAATAATTAACTTATGGTGTTCTTCATATTTAGGCTTTAGTCCTCTTATTATTTCAATAGTCTCCTCAACAGAAGGTTGATCAACAATAACAGGTTGGAAACGTCGTTCAAGAGCAGAATCTTTTTTTTTTTTTTTTCTGTATTCATCAAGAGTTGTTGCTCCAATAACCTGAATTTCGCCGCGTGATAACGCCGGTTTTAAAATATTAGCAGCGTCAATAGCACCTTCAGCTGCACCTGCACCAATTAGTGTGTGCATTTCGTCAATTACAAGAATAACATTTCCTGCTTGACGAATTTCATCCATAATTTTTTTAAGACGTTCTTCAAATTCGCCTCGATACTTAGTACCTGCAACCAAAAGACCCATATCAAGCTGAATTATTTTTTTATTCTCAAGAATATCGGGAACTTCGCAGTCAACAATTTTCTGTGCAAGACCTTGTGCTATAGCAGTTTTACCTACACCAGGCTCACCAATTAAAATCGGATTGTTTTTTGTACGTCTTGCTAAAATTTGAATAACGCGCTCGATTTCTTTTTCACGACCCACAACAGGATCCAAACGCTGCTCCTGAGCGGCAAGAGTTAAATCAGTACCAAATTCATCCAAACTCGGAGTTTTAACTTTAGTTTGCGATGCCCCCGGAGTAGCAGTTTGTGCACCTGAAGAAGAAGTTTTTGTTTCACCGAGAAGCTTAATAACATTGCTTCGGCATTTATTTAAATCAACGCCAAGATTTTCCAAGACTTTTGCAGCAACACCTTCACCTTCGCGAATTAATCCCAAAAGCAAATGTTCTGTACCAATGTAATTATGCCCAAGCTGCCTTGCTTCATCCCAAGACAATTCTAGAACCTTTTTAGCACGTGGAGTAAAAGGAATTTCAACTGCAACAAAGCCAGAGCCTCTGCCAATAATTTTTTCAACTTGAGCTCTTGCATCTTTTATAGTCACTCCCATTGACTTGAGAGTCTTTGCAGCAATTCCGGTTCCTTCGCCGATGAGTCCCAACAAAACCTGTTCCGTACCGACGAAATTGTGCCCTAAGCGCCTTGCTTCTTCTTGTGCAAGCATTATTACACGTATCGCCTTTTCGGTAAATCTTTCAAACATTGTTATAAACTTCCTAATAAATTTACTAATTCTATAAATTCATATTACAACAAACAAATTGAGTTTCAATAAATTACTCAATCATATCAATTCTGCGTTTATGTCTGCCGCCTTCAAAACCGGTTTTAAGCCAAACGTCAACAATATCTAAAGCAAGGTTCTGACCAATAACTCTTTCACCCAAACAAAGAATGTTAGCATTATTATGAGCTCTAGAAACTCTTGCTGAATACGTGTTTTCAAGACAAACAGCACGAATTCCTTTTGTTTTATTAGCCGTAACAGACATGCCAATACCGGTACCGCAAACTAATATCCCTCTGTCAAAATTGCCGGCTGCAACTTCTTGCGCAACTTCTTTTGCAACAATCGGATAATCGCTTTGTTCTAATGTGTAAATACCAAAGTCTTTATATTCAATGTTGTGAACACTAAGATATTCAAGGATTTTTTCTTTTAGATGAAATCCGCCATGATCACACCCGATAGCAATTTTTAAGTTTTCCATTTGTAACACTCCCATTATACTGTATGTTAAAATTATACAGTTTTTTTGGGAGTGTGTAAATACGAAATATCAGCTTGTATTAAATTCAAATTTGTTATAATATATTACGCGTATACGGTACATTAATGAGGATTATTTTATGACAGAAAGAAAACTCGTTGGAACAGGTGAAATGTTCAAAAAAGCACTTGCTGGCAAATATGCAATCGGTGCTTACAACGTTAACAACATGGAAATTTTACAAGGTATTGCAGAAGCAGCTGAAGAAACTCGCTCACCAATTATTTTGCAAGTATCAGCAGGTGCAAGAAAATACGCTAATCAAACATATTTAATTAAACTTGTTGAGGCAGCTTTAGCTACTACAACAGTTCCTATTGCACTTCACCTAGACCATGGTGCTGATTTTGATATTTGTAAATCTTGCATTGACGGCGGTTTTTCTTCTGTAATGATAGATGGCAGCAGATTCCCGCTTGAAGAAAACATTGCTCTTACAAAACAAGTTGTTGAATATGCACATGCAAGAGGCGTTTCAGTTGAAGCTGAACTTGGTAAATTAGCAGGTGTTGAAGATGATGTAAAAGTTCATGCAAAAGATTCAACATACACAGAGCCTGTAGAAGCAGCAAGATTTGTTAAAGAAACGGGTTGTGCTTCGCTAGCAGTTGCAATAGGCACATCTCATGGTACATACAAATTTAAAGGCGAAGCTAAACTTGACTTTGAAAGACTAGCTGAAATTAAAAAAGCCGTTAACGATGTTGTAGGCTTTGATTATCCGCTTGTTCTTCATGGTTCATCTTCAGTTCCTAAAGAATTTGTTGCAAAGTGCAATAAATTTGGCGGAAATTTACCCGATGCGCAAGGTGTTCCGGAAGATATGCTTAACTACGCTTCAAAACATGGTGTTGCAAAAATCAACATTGATACAGACTTAAGACTTGCGATGACATCAACAATTCGCGAATTCTTTGTTGAACACCCTGAAAAATTTGACCCGAGAGAATACATGGGTCCAGGTAGAACAGCCGTTAAAGAAATGGTTATTCACAAAATGAAAGACGTATTAGGCACTGCAGGTCACGCTGACGACTAATATAAAATTGAAATATACCGATGAGTCTTGCTTTGCAAGGCTCATTTTTTATTGTCAAGGCTTTTTTGACAAATTTTAAAGTTTTAAAAAAAAATTTACTTTATGAAATATTTGCTGATTTTATGCGCATTGTATGCTATAAAGAATAAGAACGGAAAACACGTCACATATAAGAGGAACAGTTTAAATGAGTGAATACTTAAGCAAAGAAGAAATCAAACAATGGAGAAGTTCTCTGGAAAAAATCACATTAGAAGAATTTGCCAGACGCTTGGGTAAAACATTAAAAGAAGAAAAACAAACGCGTGATATAGTTGATATGGTTCTTAAAAACGAAAAAATCAGCGCAGCTGTATCTGAAATTAAAAAAGAAAAACCAAAAGAACAAATACTTAAAATTGCAAAAAAATCTGTAAATATGCAGAATGAAAAAATGAATAAGGAAGAAAAAACAAAAGACTTAACTTCATCCTTAAAAATCACATTTAAAAAGACTCTGACACAAAGAGAACAGGCAGTTTTAGAGCACTTCATAAAAAATAAAAACCAAATAGTCTATGCAAAAGACTTAGCAAAAGTGCTTGAATTACCTACCGACTATGTCTACAAATACATTAAAAATTTAAGAACAAAAATTAATGAAGACATTTTGCAAAATGCTACAAAAGGTGGCTACAGACTAAACGTTCAATAAATATTAATAATTTGCCAAAATATTTAAAAAGTCTTATAATTTGGCAATGCAAAAGAAAATAATAAATACATTAGCCCTAATTACTTCGCTAATTAATAATAACGAAATAAATAAACTCGATTTCTATGACAATATACTAAAAGAAATCAACTCGGTTATTCAAGCAAAGTATTTGGGCATTTATTTTCTAAATTCAGACAACTTTGAACTCAAGGGTGCATACCCCAAGTCTGCTAAAAATAATATATTAAATAAAATTTTAATCGACGATATTGTAAATCAAAAGAGCAAAACCTTTAGCATTAAAAATAACGGATATACACTTTTTTCAAAATTGTTAATCAGGGACTCGCTTTTTGGAATACTTGTTGCAAATAAAGAAAACGAATTTAGCGAAGAAGAGTTTTTATCTCTTGAGGCAACGGCAAGTGTAATTTCGTATTTAATAAAAGACCATGAGTTAAACGAAGTGTTTAAAATGCAGCTTAAAGCATTACAAGACAATATTGTAGAAAAAAATAATGCATACGATGTCATTGAAAAACAACACAAAAAGCTGCTTGAACTTGATAAAACCAAAAATGCATTTTTGGCAAATATATCTCATGAACTAAGAACACCGCTAAATGCAATTATAGGTTTTTCTCAAGCACTAGGATGTAAAATATTCGGTGATTTAAACCCAAAACAAGAGGAGTACATTAAAGACATTCAAATATCAAGCTTGCATTTGCTTGGTATGATTAACGAAATATTGGATTTATCTAAAATAGAATCAAAAGCGATGAAAATATCACCATGTGAACTTTCACCACAAAGTGTAATTCAGGAAGTCATAAATATACTAACACCGCTTTTTGAACAAAAATCTATTGAAGTTAAATTTATAAATAATTGTCAAAAAAATATAATGGCTGATTACCAAAAATTACAACAAATTTTATACAATTTAGTTAGTAATGCAATTAAATTCACACCCGAAAAAGGCAAAATCAAAATAAAAACATCAGCCAAGGGGAAAGATTTTATCCTTGAAGTTCAAGATAACGGCATAGGCATAGACAAAAAATACCACAATAAAATCTTTACAAAGTTTGTTCATTTAAATAATATCTATACAAAAGGTCAAAGTTCAACGGGTTTGGGTCTTACAATAACAAAAGAACTGGTAAAACTTCACAAAGGCAAAATTACCTTGGAAAGTACACTAAATAAAGGCTCTACATTTACCGTTACTCTAAAAGGGGCAATAGTATGAAACAAATTCTTATCGTCGAAGATAACCCCACAAATATGAAACTTTTTGCCGATATTTTGGATGCAAAAGGCTACAAGACCACTAAAACTTATGACGGCCTTGAAGCATATGAGGAGATTAAAAAAAATAATAATTTTGATTTAATAATTTTGGACATCCAGCTTCCAAAACTCGACGGATTTTCTCTGCTAAAAAAACTAAAAGAAGAAAATATAAGCTATCCAAAGACGCTAATTGTGTCAGCATTTGCGATGGATAAAGACAAACAAACAGCAAAAGCCTTGGGCTGCGAACATTACATTACAAAACCCATTGATATTATGAATTTTTTATCCATGGTGGAAAAGCTTACAAATTAGCTTTTTCATCAAAAACCTTGTGTGTTTTTAAATTGCTGCACACGCCACAGTTGGAACACTTTAACTCGCAAGGAACAGTGGTCTTTGCATTTTTTGCCAAGTTATATTCATTAATTAACCAATCTTTATTTAATCCCGTATCAATAACATCCCAAGGCATTTCATTAGCCGGATTATACGTTGTGCAAGCTTCTTTTTGAATATCAATATTTAAACTTTCAGCAAGACTATAATATAGCTCAAAATTTATGTTTTCTTCCCAAGAATCTAAATAAGAACCGTTTTTATAAAGAAGATAAATTAAATCGCCCGCATATGAACCTGCGCGAGTAAAAAATGCCTCTAATTGGGAAACCTTTTGAGAGTGAAAATTTAATTTTGCATTCTTTATTTCAGGCTTTCTTGATAAAAGCAGTTGTTTTTTTCGCTCTATTTCTTCAATACTGTTCTGTCCATGCCAGCCAAAAGGTGTATGCGGTTTTGGTACAAAAACAGAAATTGAACATGTGATTGAAGGAATTCTAAGCCCCTCTTTTTTGCAGTTATAATTTATTGTTTTGATTAAATCAGCTATAGCTAGGACATCTTCATCAGTTTCAAAAGGTAGACCTATAATAAAATAAAATTTAATTTTATCCCAACCACTTCTAACACAAGATAAAACAGCATTTAAAATTTGTTCTTGGGTCAAATTTTTATTTATAATATCACGCATGCGTTGACTGCCAGCCTCAGGAGCAATAGTAATTGTTGATTTTTTTTCTTGTTGCATAAGTTGGGCAAGCTTTAGAGAAAACTTGTCGGCCCTTTGACTGGGCAAAGAAACATTAATGCCGCTTCCCAAAAAATGCTCATTAAGTTTCGAAATTATTTCTTCTATATTAGTATGATCATTTGAAGACAGCGAAAGCAGAGAATACTCGTCATATCCTGTATTTTTAACGTAATCGCACGTAAGGGATATAATATCATTCATTTTTCGTTCACGAACCGGCAAATTAGTATGCGCACTTTGGCAAAAACGACAAAGCCTTGCACAACCGCGCCTTATTTCAACAGTAGCTCTATCATGAATACTTGTAAAATGAGAAATAGGAGACTTTGTGGGATGTGATTTTTTATCAGGAATAAATGTTCGTTTTGTAGTCTTTTTTGGGTATAGAGGGCAAAAAACACCCTTGATATTCGAAAGCTCTTTTAAAATATCAGTCCTTGGTGCACCTTGAATTTCATTATATTTATTCAAAATTTCAACGATAACATCTTCGCCGTCACCAATGACAAATAAATCAATAAAATCACTTATTGGAGCGGGATTATATGCACATGGGCCACCTGAAAAAATTATGGGGTCATCATTTGTTCTGTCTTTTGAAAATATAGGAACATTTGAATATTCAAGTATGGTTAAAATTGTCGTATAGGACATTTCATACTGCAAGGCAAAACCAAGGAAATCAAAAGATTTTAAAGGTTTTTTAGTTTCAAGCCCATAGAGAGGCTTTGAATATATTTTTAACAACTCCAAAAAATCTTTATCAGGAGCATAAGCCCTGTCAGCCAAAAAATCAGAAGTTGAATTCACTATGTGATATAAAATCTTGTGACCAAAATTGCTTATTCCAATTTCATATTTGTCCGGAAAAACAAAAGCAACTCGTACTTTTGCCATATCAAAATCTTTATTTGCGCTTAAAAACTCATCACCAATATAGCGTGAAGGTCGCTCGCAAGACGACAAGATTAATGCGTATTCTTCTAAAAAATTGCTCATGCTAAGTTTTCCGGCTTTAGTTTATCTATATCAATAATATCGCCATCAATTTTACCATTAAAATAAGCGTCAAAAAACAAGTTTAATTTTGCACCTTCCACAAAAAAATTATATACAAAAGTGTTGTCGTCAACTTTTCTAGCAACAGAAATGTTATATCTGTTTTCCTTTGAGTATTCGTGTAAATGCTCTATATTAAACTCTAATCCATTAACATCTTTTTTAAGTTTGATATATTCAAAACCGAGGTATGACTTTAGCTGTGCTACTTTTTTGTTATTTATTTTTGTGTCAAAACGTCTAATTTTACTCATATTTTAATTAAACAGTATAAAAATAAAAATATCAAAAAATTAATAATTATTAATAAAAATCCGCATTAAAAAACTTATTAATGCGGATTTTAAATGCTATAGTTTAAGATTTTTTGTGCTTATTTTAGATTAAACTATGCTGTTTTTTGAGCGTTATCTTTTTGTTCAGCTTCTGCAGGTGCAGCTTCTTGGTTATCTGTTGTTGCAACAGAAAGCTTGTTCAGGGCTTCTTGAGCTGTTTGTTTCACCATTTCATCGCTATCATTTAAAGAATTTTGAAGAATTTGTTCTACTTCGGCTTTTTCTTCAGGTTTGGCAATGTATTGAAGTGCTTGAATTGCAGCTGCTTTTAATTGACCGTTTGTATCATTTTGTATTGTATTTACAATTTCGTTATAGCCCATTAAGTCTTTTAAAGCAATGTTTGCAGATGCCTCTTTTCCTTGCTCTGCTTGGAATTTAGCATATTGAGCTTCATTATCTCTTGATAGTTTTTGTACCATTGCCAAAGTAAATAATGCAAGAACTCTGTTTTTATCGGCTAATATTCTAGGCGAAGACTTGTCTAATGCAGCTTGTTCTTCAGGAGTAATGGCTTCACCTTTGTCTTTTTTAGCAGCTATTGCTTTTTGTTCTTCTGTTAAATCAGGAAGTTTTGATGTATCAGTTTTGATTATATCGATTAATGCTTGTTTAATCGGGTCAGTAACAACTTGCAAAGCTATATCAGGTGTAGATTGAGTAAAGTTTGCAATAGATGTTATAGCATCAGTTTGTGCCGCATAGTCAGCACCTTTCAAATCATTTAAAAGAGCTTCCGTATTAACCTTTGGTGCAGCTTCACCTTCTTCTACTGTAGGCATTGCGGCTTGTTCGACAGGTGTCGCTGTTTGTTGTGATTGAGGTTCAATAGCAGTTTGAGGCATAGGTTGCGGTGCAACAGGAGCTACACCTTGAGCCTGCATATCTGGTGTTATTTGTGGAATTGCGTATTGTTGATAAGGAGATTGTGCATAGCTAACAGGTTGTTGAGCCCAAGCAGATGTTTGAGGCATTGTATAAATCGGATTAGCGTATGAATAAGGGGATTGTTGTGCAGGTGCCGAGCCATAGCTTTTAGGTTCGTAAATATTAATGCTTACAGCAGATGGCGCTTGTGGGTATTGTTGTTGGAAATACTGCGGTTGTATCATATATAATCTCCTTTTAATAGTTATTTTCTCTTTAACAGTAGTTATAAATCTTGTGATAAAAATTAATTGCTAATTTTTACATAAATGTAAAGTTATGTAAATAGCCCGATATGATTGTTATTTTCTTAGATAATCAGTCCGTTCAAATAAATTTGTACTATTTTTAATAAAATCCCATGCCACAGAAAGACCAAGTCCGATGACACCAAATTTCTTCCAACCGTCTTTTTTAGCAAAAAGCGCAACAGCTGAAAATCCAAGAGTTGCAAAGTTATGCACAACACCTTTAGCAGCACCTACGACATAACCTGAAACAGTATTCCATATTTCAGATAACTGCAGAGGGTACTTAAAGTCCATAATCCATTGTTTCATGGCATTGTGTTTTTCACTCGGGTAGTTAAGTTTTGATGCACCCAAGTTTTGTGCTATAAAATCATTGGCATAATTACTTTCGCGCTTAATATTGGCCTCTCTGACACCAAGAGTATGTATATCATACAGAGATGTTCCACTTGCCAAAATTGCTGCCGTTTTTGATGCGATATTTAAAAGGCTCATTATGCCGCCTCCTTAGTGCTTGCTTGTGGTTGTTCACCTTGCGGATTATATTTAACTTTTTCACCTGCACTTAATTTAAGCAATATTTGCGAAGCCAAAAGTGAATCTTCGCCATATTCCTTTTGACCGTCGGCTTGAATTGCTTTTAACAGCTCGATTGTTTGCTCGTTACCTATTGCATAACCGGCATCAAGTGTGGTTAAACCCAAAAATCTAACTGCAGAATTAGGGTCTTGCAATATCTTGTTTAATAAGGCGGTAAGAGCAACATCATTTTTTCTGCTATTATCTTCTTTAAATCTTTCCAAAACATCTTTAGCGCCCATTAAGCGCACCTTAGAATCTTGAGAGTTTAGATAATTTTCCAAAGTTTTAATATAATCATCCGTTAAAGGTACTTTTTCCTTTAATTCTTCTTCTTTTTTATCTTCTTGACTTTCCTTCACTTGGGTATTCTCAACAGCGGGTGCCGGAGGTGTAGGTGTAGTATTGTCACCTGATACAGCATTTAGTGAATTATTATTAATATTATTATTGTAATTCATAGGATATTGCATACGATTTTGCTGTCCTTCATAATAACTTGCAACAGGATATTGATAAACACCATTTTGATAAGGCTGACACATAGGATTTGTCATGCCAACTGTAGGGTTCATTATGTTAATTGAAACAGCACCGCATGAAGCAGTAGGAACCGCTTGAGGCATATATTGCTGTTGATTATATAAAGGATAACTCATACTTGTACTCCACTTCCTTATATAAATAAACTCAAACAAAATAAAATATGTGCCTAAATTACAGAAAATATTAAGAATTATTAACTTTTTTATAATTATTTTTATGATATATTTGTAATAACAGCTTGAAGCAAGGAGATGACATGTCGCTTGAAGATATGAGAGAAAAATATGAAATGGTAATCGGTCTTGAGGTGCACGCACAACTTAAGACGAATACAAAAATATTTGCACCCGACGGTGCACAATTTGGCAAAGACCCTAACACACAGACTTCTGCTATTACCTTAGGTATGCCTGGGGTATTACCTGTTTTAAATAAAGAAGCAGTCAGAATGGGTATTCTTACAGGGTTGGCACTAAATTCACAAATTCCAAAAAGATGCAAATTTGATAGAAAACAATATTTTTACCCTGATTTGCCAAAAGGCTATCAAATATCACAATTTGACGAACCTATTTGTCTTGGCGGTTGGGTACAAATTTCAAATAAAAAAATCGGGATAACTCGTGCGCACTTAGAAGAAGATGCAGGCAAACTGGTACATGCAGGTGCAGCAGGTTTGTACGGTTCATCATACTCGCTTGTTGACTTAAATCGAGCAGGAACACCACTGTTAGAAATAGTTTCGGAGCCTGATATGCGCTCATCCGAAGAAGCAAGGGAATATGTTGAACAACTAAGAAATATTTTGAGATATATAGGCGTTTGCGATGGCAACTTGGAAGAAGGCTCAATGCGTGCCGATGCAAACATTTCCATACGCCCGAGAGGTCAAAAAGAATTTGGTACAAGAGCTGAAATCAAAAACGTTAACAGTTTTAAGGCTCTCGTAAGGGCAATAGAATACGAATTTGAACGACAAGTTGAAATAGTTGAAGAAGGCGGAGAAGTAGTTCAAGAAACAAGACTTTGGGACGATAACAGCGGAACAACATCGTCTATGAGAGGCAAGGAAGATGCTCATGACTATCGCTATTTTCCTGAGCCCGACTTAATGCCACTCGAAATAAGTAGAGAATGGATTGATGAGATACAAAAATCCATGCCCGAATTACCCCTGCAAAAAGTTCAAAGATACGTAGAACTTGGTTTAAGCGAATATGACGCAAACGTAATTGTAAATCAAATGGATATTGCATTATTCTACGATGAAGCGCTCAAACAAGGCGCAAGTGCAAAGACAGCATCTAACTTCCTTATGGGCGAAGTTGCAGCATATTTGAAAGAAGAAAAAATTGCAATTAATGAAACAAAATTAAGCGTCGAAAACTTCGTAAAATTACTATCATTGCTGGAAAAGGGCACTATTTCAAACAATATTGCAAAACAGCTTATTGTTGAAATATTAAAAACAGGCGAAGATGCACAACAGTTGGTAGAGAAAAAAGGCTTGAGTGTGCTTTCAGATGCAAGCCAACTTGAAGAACTTGCAAGAAAAGTTGTACAAGCAAATCCTGAGCAAGTTGCTGCATACAAAGGCGGTAGGGATAAACTTTTTGGTTTCTTTGTAGGACAGGTAATGAAAGAAACAAAGGGACGTGCTAATCCGCAAATGCTAAATGAAATTCTAAAAAAAGAACTGGAAAAATAATCTTTTTTTGGTATCATTAAAACATTAAATGCTTTGACAATTTAATAGACATTTATTACCTGCCGGTGTGATGCAAAACATGCGTAGCATGTTTTAGAAAAATATACAGACCAATTTCATCACATTATGGCAAATTGACAATTTAATAGACATTTATTACCTGCCGGTGTGATGAAATTGGTAGACGTGCCAGACTCAAAATCTGGTGTGGTTCACCCCACGTGCCGGTTCGACTCCGGCCACCGGCAGATAATTATAAATTTACCCGCAATTTTGCGGGTATTTTAGTAACATATGCTATTCAAAATAGCGCAACGAAGGCTTATACTCATTCATTTCGTTTAATTTATTTAACACAAAAGTTCTTATAAGTCTTGATGGCGTACCTAGCATGATATTTGTGAAACTCGAGTTAAATAGCATATAAAGCTCAATATATAATCTTGGTAAAAATTTGTGTTTAGATTTAAACAAAAAATTAAATACACTTCGCGAGTATGATTTTAATAATTTAGAATCCAAAGTGGAAATATAACTACCTTCATGCCTTCGCCAAATTGAAAGCTCTTTATCTATATAGGCAATTTTATGTTTAGGCGAAACTTGAGCCCACAACCACCAGTCAAGTATAGGTTGAATTGGCGAATTAAAATCAAGCGAATTGAATAATTCTTTTCTAATCATTACACAGGAAAAAGTCGGAACAATATTCATAAAGACAAAGTGCATCAAATTAAAATCGCATCTCATTATTCTTTTGTTCTTTTCAAAGAAATTTGCATATTCTGCTTTAATTTTATCAGAACCCAGTATTTCGACATTTGAAAAAATAAACTCTAAATCTTTGTATTCATCTAATATTTTTAATTTTTCGGACAAATAATTTGGCTTTAAAATATCGTCACTTTCAATAAATGCTAACCAATCTGATTCGGCAACCGATGCAGCAGCCTTAAGCGTTGCAATTAATCCGAGATTAGCATTATTTTTATGCACAAAAAGTTTAACTCTATCATCTTTTGCAACATATTCATTTATAATCTTAATGGAACT
>CALUYC010000074.1 GCA_944324895.1 Candidatus Gastranaerophilales bacterium | reverse complement strand
TATTTAAGAATAAGGTGGGACGTTACGGAGCAAGAATAGACTTTTCGTATCTTAATTCATCGGGCGCACTCCATTTAAAAATTGCGCCCTTTTTTTTCGCGCAAGCCGAACGAGCAGCGTAAGCCGAGGCGATAGCGCGCGGTGATGAGCCGCAAGCGAGCCGAACGATGGCGACGTAAGAGTTTTGGAACAAAACACAATAAAAGCATAATAGTAAAAATTTCCTTGCAAAATTGGAAAAATATCGTTAAAATATATAATATTCAACTATGCGAGCAATAGATTTTAAACCAAAATTTCTGCTCTATGGTCTGAAAACAACTTACTAACCAAAGGAGACCAAAATGTACCAAGACGAAACCCTTAAATGCGAAGATTGCGGCAAAGAATTTATCTTTAGCACGGGTGAACAAGAGTTCTATGCTGAAAAAGGATTGGTGAACAAACCAAAAAGATGCCCCGAATGCAGAAAAGAACGCAGACAAAAAAACAGAAGAAAAATGCATGATGCCATATGTTCACAATGTGGTGCAAAAACAAAAGTTCCGTTCAAACCTATTGAGGGTAAAGAAATCTATTGCAAAGATTGTTATCAAAAAAGACAAGCGGAAACAAATGTTTAAAAAATCGCCCCTCGGGGCGATTTTTTTTAGATTAAATCAATCCCAAAGGGTATTTTAAAATAGTGTTAAATATGTTTTAATAATATATGTAATTAGGCTTAGGGGTGGCAAAATGTTTAGCGAACATGTTTTAGCAATGATTCTTGCAGGCGGACAAGGCAAAAGGCTTTTTCCCTTAACACGCGATCGGGCAAAGCCTGCCGTACCTTTTGGCGGAAGATACAGAATCATTGATTTCGTTTTGAACAATTTTGTAAACTCCGGTTTTTACAAAATAAAAGTTTTAACACAATACAAATCCGATTCACTAAACAAGCACATTTCGCGAGGTTGGAATTTATCATCATCGGTAGGTCAATATGTGGATTGTGTACCGGCGCAAATGAGAACGGACGGTAATTGGTACAAAGGAACAGCCGATGCAATATATCAGAATTTAAATCAAATTTTAGATGATAATTTTAAAATTGTTTGCGTTTTTGGCGGAGATCACATTTACAAAATGAATGTTCGTCAAATGATTGATTATCATATTGAAAAATCAGCAGATTTAACAATTTCGGCAATTCCAATTCCTATAGAGCTTGCAGGGGAATATGGAATTATGGAAGTCGACGACAACTGGCGCCTTATTAATTTTGTGGAAAAACCAAAACACACACCCAAACACATCCCAGGTGACCCTACAAAGTGTTTAGCTTCAATGGGCAACTATGTGTTTAAACCAGAAAAATTAATTGGTGAGCTTGAAGCAGATGCGCTGGATGAAGCTTCCGCTCATGATTTTGGCAAAAACATTATTCCAAATATGCTAAAAGGCGGCAAAGCAATATATATCTATGATTTTGCCACAAATACATACCCCGGAATGAGCGATTCCGAGCGCGGATACTGGAGGGATGTAGGCAATGTTGACAGTTATTGGCAAGCAAATATGGACTTGCTTGAATACAGCCCTGAATTAAACCTCTATTCGAGGGATTGGCCCTTAAGGACGTTTAATTATAATTATCCGCCCGCAAAATTCATATGGGACGAAGACAAGCGTGTAGGTATGGCTAAAAATTCGCTTGTATCAGAAGGTTGTATCATAAGCGGTGGTTCGCTTTCGCGTTGTGTTTTATCTCCAAAAGTTAAAATTAACAGCTTTTCAAATATATCAAACTCAATACTGCTTGAAAACGTAAATGTCGGCAGACACGTACACATTAATCGGGCAATTATCGATAAAAATGTCATTATCCCACCGTACACAGAAATAGGTTTTAATCAGGAAGAAGACATCAAGCGCGGCTTTTATGTTTCACAAGGCGGCATAACAGTTGTGCCAAAAGATGCTATTTTAAACTAAACTCGGGCATCTTTATACATTTTACATCTTTTTGCACGTCGAAAAAGAGTTTTGCGCTCTTTTTAAATTCTTCAGGTGCTTGTGTAACGTAAAAATCTATATCACCTTTTGCATCAGTATTTTTTATAACCGCTGCAATACTTTTAGCAAGCGAACATGCCGGATTAAAGAAAATTTCTTTGGGTGCAAATTTTGAAAGCAAATCTACAAGATAAGGGTAGTGCGTACAACCTAAAATCACTCTTTTCGCATTATTTTCAAGCACAATTTGCATTTTTTCTTTAATTAATTCGTAGCTTTCTTTTGCGTCATACAGCCTGTTTTCAACAATTTCAACAAACCCGGGACATGGTATTTCAACAACTTTTAAAGTCGGGTTAACCTTTTTAATCTCTTGCGCATATTTTCCGCTTTTAGCTGTTGCGGTAGTTGAAAGTACACAAATACAATCACTATTATTTAAACCCTCAACAGCGGCATATGCTGCAGAATGAATTAAAGGAAAAATCCTTAAACCCTTAGGTGTAAATTCTTTTTTTAAATCTTCGTATGTAAGTGCAGATGTAGTATTACAAGCTATTGCAATATCTTTCACTCCTAAAGTTAAAAAGAAATTTAAAATATTTCTGTTAAAAAACAGTATTTCTTCTTTTGTTTTACAACCATAGGGCAAATTTTTGGTATCGCCCAAGTAAATATATTTTGCTGAAGGCAAGACCCTTATCAGCTCTTTTAATACTGTTAAACCTCCAACGCCGGAGTCCATTACACCTATTGTGTCAGAATATATCATTTTCTATCTTTTAAATACTCCATAATGCCATCTGCTATTGACTTTGCAATTTCTTCTTGCCGTTTTTCTTTAACTAACTCGCGTCTTTCGTTAGGATTTGATATAAAACCAATTTCGACAAGAATAGCGGGCGCATTTGTATGATTAATAACATAAAATTTCGACTGGAACAATCCGCGATCTTTTGTTTCCCACCTTGAAAGATTCCTTGAGCTTGCAATTTTTGCATGGACTTTCTTTGCAAAATCAAGACTTTGCGGATGATACCAATGGGTTTCAACCCCGATAATATCCTCTTTTACGGTTGAATTAACATGTACGCTTATAAAAACATCAGGACTGATTGAATTTGAAAAGTCGCTTCTTTCGTTTAATTCGACAGTTTTATCTTTGTCTCTTGTCAAATATGTATAAACACCCTGTTTTTTAAGGTAATTTTCCAACAATTTTGAAACCTCAAGAGTAATGTCTTTTTCATAGATTCCGGCTCTTGTAGCTCCAACATCTGCGCCGCCATGACCTGGGTCAATAACAACAGAGTACATTTGTTTAATTGTAGTGGGACGCTGCTTTTCCTTTTCTTCTTTTGGTTCTTGGGTTTTTACAGGTGCTACTACCACAGGTTGAGATTTAACTCTTTTCTTAAAATAAATTCTTAATTCTTTTGTATCAGGTGAAATCTGCGCGTTAATTGCTGTTGAATCTTTCAGATGAAAAATAAGTCTTGTTTTCTCTGTTGCAATTTTCTGTGCTGTAATTCCTGAATATTGAGGATTGCTGTGCAATAAATCTATAGCTTTTTGATTAAAATCAACTACATTTTGTAAATCTACATAAAATTTTGAATTCTCCTCAAAAGTTGTTATTGCAACCGGATTAGAGAATGTAATATTTACGACATCAAGGTTTTCTCCGGCATTTTTAGCCTCGTAAGACAAAATTGAACTTGTTGTTTCCGTTAATTTAGCATTTAGCACATCTGTTCTTTTTGCAATAAAAAGCCCTTGTAAATCGGGCGATAAAACTAATCTGTAATTTTTTGCATCACTCCCCTGTATAACAAGCCGCGCAGTGGATGGAGTGTTCTGCCCAACCCTTAACACATCCCTTGGAGTAACAACTCCGTTTACAACAAGTGCATTATTTGTTGGCAAGGAAAAACTCTTATTTCGAAGGTCTTGCGCTACGAGTGCATTTTCAAGATCATAAACAACTCTTAGCGGATTTTCAAGCACAAAAGAGCTTTTTAGCGAAACAGCTCCGCTACCTTTAACCATAAGACCGTTTGAAAGTGTCGAAACATTGTCAAGATAATATAGTGCTTTTAATTTTGTATTTTTTTCATCCTCTTTTACTGTTTGAAACTGAGCTTCTTGAGAATCTGCAACGTTTATAATTTTTTCTTTTGTTTCACTTGAATAAGTAAGCCCCTCTAAAATATCAGCTTTTCTTTCACCTGAGGTCATATTATTATAAATGGTTTTAAACTTTTCACTTCCCACAAGGATATTTGAATAACGAATAAGTATTTGCCTGTCGTTTGCATATACTGAAAAATTTTTAGGGTCAAACTTTTTATTGTATTCAAAAACTATACGTACAGTATGGGGATTGGTTGAAAATTGGGAAATTTTGACATTATTTAAAGAGGAATTTTTTAGCGTATATGTTCTTTGGTTACCTGTTAAAACCGCATTAGAAATATCCACAAAAACCCTGTCAGGATTATCTAAAAAACATTTAGTAATAACATTTTCCGGAGTTCTTATGGATTTATCATTGTCTTCAGGTGTTTGCATGGTTTTTGGGAAAATTTTACCCACAGAGTTTATAATTACAATATTGTCTGAATTATCAAACTCTAAACCTGTTATTTTTACAACAGGAGCAGCCTGCACACTAAAAGCGACAGCAAAAAATACAAGAAAAATAAGTATTAATTTAATTAATTTCCCCATAACTCCTCATATTAATAATAGCACTAACTTGTTTTTATAGCCAACAACAGAAAGTAAAAATTTTTTAACTTTTACTTGTTTATTAGTCATGCCTTTTTTGGTTTTGCAAGTAAATTTTTCTTCATTAAGTTTGTAAATTTTAATTTTTCCTATTGGTTATTAGGGGCATGGTTGATTGTAAAAAAAAATTAATATAAAAAATATTGCCCATGCGCTAATTTTAGTATTTGATAGATACGTCGAAGGAATTAAATAAACCGCATTTGAAAGGAGTGGTGGCAAGTATTACGGCGATATTATCGCAGATGAGGAATGAAAAAGAGATTTTAGATTATTAACAACAAAAAGAAGTTTAAAAGGCACATTAGCTGCTGGACTTGAAAAAGAGGAAAATTTACCGCTTCATATGAGGCGGTTTTTTTATTGCTCAATCGGGCTAATTTTGTAAATTTATTAGGCGCATTTTTATTTTTTTGTTAAAATTTAAAAGTAAATTCTTATAAGGACACTAAGAGATGAAAAATAAAATCATTCTTTTTTGGGTAATTGTAATTATAGCGATTGCTTGTTTGGGTGTAATAATTAAAAAACCGACATCATTGGGACTTGACCTTGTCGGCGGCTCAAGATTAACACTTGAAGCCCAAACATCTGCCACAATTAAGAAAATAACACCCGAGATTATGGACTCCCTGCAATATGCAATCGAAAACAGGGTAAATGCACTGGGTGTCGGTGAAACAACAGTTCAAAAAGTTGGTGATAAAAGATTAATGATTGAAATACCCAACATCTCTGATACGTCTAAAGCAAAAGAGTTCTTGGGTGAAACTGCCGAACTTGAATTTAAGCGCCCAAATGGCGTAAATGAAAACGGGGAAGTCATTTGGGAAAGCACAGGTTTAACAGGTAAAGACCTAAAAAAAGCTCTTGTATGCTCATCTCCGGGCAATGGGGAATGGGTTGTATCTATTGAATTTAATCAAGAAGGTACAAAAAAGTTTGCACACTTAACACGCGAACTTGTTGGTCAACAAATGGCAATATTCTTTAACGGTGAATTGAAATCAGCACCTAGAGTTAATGAAGAAATTACCGGCGGTCACGCTCAAATTACAGGCGGCGATGGTGGTTTTGAATATCAGGAAGTTAAAAACATGGTTGACCTTCTAAACGCAGGCGCACTTCCTGTCGGAGCTAATATCATTGAAGAAAATTCGGTAGGCCCTACATTAGGTGCTGACAGTATTCAAAAAAGTA
>CALUYC010000073.1 GCA_944324895.1 Candidatus Gastranaerophilales bacterium | reverse complement strand
GCCGCAAAGTAGCGACAAAAGCACTTTTGTGCCCATAGAAGATAATACAAATAACGACTTGTCTATTTTCGATAATTCGCAACAAGATGTTGATGCTTTAAGAGAAAGTTTTGAAAATGTACAAGATGAGCAAGGTTTCTTAGGTAATATTTGGAACGGCTTTAAAAACTTAACTGGCTTAGGTTTAAGTTCAGACGATATTGAAGATAAAATAAAACAGTATGAAAATGGCGAAATTTCTCTTGAAGAAGCTCAAAATAGTATTGATAATTATAAAAATAAACAAGAAGGTGCTGTTAATATAATTGTAAATACTGTTACCGGGCTCGTAACTGCAGGTTTTGCCATTGCAACCGGCGGAATTGGCGCATTGGTTGCAGCTGCTTTTGTAGGTGGTGCTACAAAGGCAGGACTAAAAACAATCGACAGGGCTACAAACGATGTACAGGGCGATGCACTGGATTTAAAACAAATTGCAAAAGACGGCGCTACAGGTGCTGTCGACGGTTTAGTTTCCGCTGCTACGGCAGGTATGGCAAGTGTGCCTGTAGCAGGTCAGACAGTAAAAGAAACCGTTAAACAAGGTGTAATTCAAGGAGCAAAAGCAGGTCTTGTAACGGGTGCTGCAACAGGTGCTGCTGATTATACCGTTGAAGCTGCTTTGGAAGATGACGTTGAATTTAAATTTGATGAATTATTAACATACACTGCTCAAAATGCTGCAACAGGCGCTGTCTTTGGCGGAATATTCGGTGGTATTACGGGCGGAATATCTCAGAAAAATCTTAACAATAAAATGTCAAATTATAGTAACGAGAGTGTTGCTCAAGCAGGAGATTACATAGAAAATTACAATAGAACTCATCCTAACAACCAAATAGCAGGTATTAAAAAACTTACAGAAACTGCTGAAAACCTTGGCGAAATATCACAAAAATCATCTGAGCTTGCAGATACTTTTAAGTCCCAAATTGATGAAGCAGCAAGTCAAATTGATGATGCGTTTAGCTCTAACAGTGATATAGCAGCTATTACCTCAAGACCAAAAAGTCAAGAATCAATTTTTAATAAATTAGCTAAGAAAAGCATTGCAAATCCCGATAGATTTAACGATGCAGACTCTTATTACAATGCCATTGGCGATGCTTTAGGTATAAGAATTCAACTAAAAAGCTTGGATGTTGATACAACACAAGAGATAGTTAATAATTCTTTAAAACAATATGGTATAAACGCAAGTTATGATGATTTTGTAAGATACATACGCGCTGATGAAACTCTAAGCGAACAAACAAGTCTTGAGCTTTCAAAAGTAAGCAACAGTATTTTAGATACACTTAAAGAAAAACAAACGCAGAGTGCAGTAAATCAACTTGTAGATGGAATAAGAAGCGGCAAGATTAAAATTACCGAATTAAATAATTACGGTAGCGAAATTAGCTCTTACTTTACGAATAATCAAATTGCACAAATTGTTGACGCGTATGATTACGCTCTTGCAAAAGGTTATATTGCAAACGATGCCCCATTTAGCGTTACAACAAGAAGTAATGTTTATGACAGTGGTAACTACGATGTTACAGACGATATTATTCAAATGCAATCAAAATATAATGACGACTTAGTAATTTCGCTAAAACAAAATTCAAACAATGCATTAAAAGATTCCGGTTATACATCTTCTCAAATGAATACAAAGCATTTACTCTTCGATGGTACAATGGCTAATGGTGAATTACAAATAAGGGGTACAAAAGTTAACTCTTTTGCTGATGTGGAACATATCCCATATGACATAAGGACAGGTAAAATAAGCTTTAGCGATTCAAGATATTCTGATGTTTATGACATTATTTATAATATGAGTCAGGATAATTTTAACAACTATAATCATTATTTAGGTGATGTTTATAAAACTTTGCGATTACAAGAATTGGGACTTTTGCCTGATACCATTGAAATGCCAAAAATCTCAAGCTATATAACAAATGGTGAACTTTCTGATGGTGCTTTATCTATGCTTGATATGCAAGGACTATATGAAATTAGTAAAAGAGCTCATTAATCGGGCAAAAAAATATATGTTATGGTTTTAACATGGTAAAATAAGGACAAAACAAATGGATGTTAAAAATATTTTAGGTTTAAATAAAAAAATACAGTCTGAATATAACAGAGGTGTTGCAAGTATGCCTGAAAACAAAAATCTTATAAATGCTTTAACTGACAGATTGATTGAAGTTTTATCACAACGAGTTGAAAAAGAAGTCCCCCAAAACGGAAAATTTTCCCCGATTTCTGTTTCATATACAATCCCTGATACGCAGAACAAAGCAAAAGTTGCTATAGAATACGATGCACTTGAACCCAAAAATACAAGACGTCTTTCGATAAGTTCTTTTAGGATGGGCAGTGACAGACTTTTTACAACCTATATTTTAAAAGGTACAAAACAAGAAATTTTAGATTATATCAGCAAACCCGAATTTCATTCGGAAGTAATTCAAAAGGCAAAACACTTATCAGCCAAGGTGGATGATTATTATTTAGAAAACTTTTAAATAATTTAAATAATCTGCTATAATTTTAGTATTATGAACAACAAAGAAAAAATGCTAAGAGGATATCTTTACGATGCAACCGATTTAGAGCTTTATAAGCTGCGTTTGCATGCTAAAGATTTATGCTTTAAATACAATAACACAAAGCCTTCCGACACTAAAAAAAGACAGAAAATTATTCGCAAACTCTTTGGTAAAACGGGTGAAATTTTTAATATAGAATCTGATTTTTGGTGTGATTACGGTTATAACATAGAAGTTGGGAACAACTTTTATGTAAACCACAACTGTGTTATGCTTGACTGTAATAAAATAAAATTTGGCGATAATGTTTTAATTGCCCCTAATTGTGGATTTTATACGGCAGGGCATCCCTTAGATGTTGAAAAAAGAAATAAATGGATTGAATACGCCTATCCTATAACAGTGGGAAATAATGTTTGGTTTGGGGCAAATTCAATAGTTCTGCCAAATGTAACAATAGGCGATAACGTTGTAATAGGCGCAGGAAGTGTCATTACAAAAGACATTCCTTCAAACACCCTTGCCTATGGTAGTCCTTGTAAGGTTGTAAGGGAAATAAACGAACAAGACGCATTAAAATACTTTAAAAGTGAGGAGCAAAATGTCAGATAACGAGGCAAAAAATAAAACATTACTTGTTATAATTCTTACTCTTGTAACAATGGTGTTTGAAATTTTCTTTGGGTTAATTACGCGCTCAATGGCGCTTACTGCCGACGGGTGGCATATGGGCACGCATGCTTTTGCTCTATCGATAACATTTTTTGCTTACATTTTATCTGCAAAACTTTCTAAGAATGAAAAATATACACTTTCAACAGACAAAATAGGAACGCTTGCAGGCTTTACAAGTTCTATTTTGCTTGGCATTACAGGGATTTGGATTTTAATTGAGTCTGTCATGCGCTTTTTTAATCCGTATGAAATTCATTTTAACGATGCAATTATAGTGGCAATTATAGGGCTGGTTGTAAATCTTTTAAGTATTTTAATTATGGGTGTAAAAGCTCACCATCACGAACATAAGCACAAAGATTATAACTTCTTAGCCGCATATATGCATATTTTAGCAGATGCACTTACTTCCTTTTTTGCAATTTTTGCACTTCTTGCAGGCAAGTACTTTGGTCTTGTTTTCTTAGATCCCTTTGTTGGAGTTATAGGCGGATTAATGATTTGTATATGGGCTTACAATTTAATAAAATCAACCTCAATAATTTTACTTGATGTAAAAATTAAATAATTAATGTTTGCCTAAAGAAAGTCTTGCCATTTCATCTGATGAAAACATTGAGTGCACTTTGTTTATTTTGCTTATTATGTTTTTTGGCGGATTTTTAATTTGTTTGTATGCTGCCCAAAATAAGGCTTTAGAAAGCCCTATTGAAAATTTATCCTCTCTTTTAACGTAAAGTTTCCCGCTCATTGGGTTAGCAAGTAATATTTCGCAATTATATCCTGTTGTATTTTCAGGAAATTTGAGTTTTAACTTTTCATCAGCAATAAAAGGTATGTCAATCCACTTGAGTTCATCGAATTTAATTAAAATAAAGATAATTTCCTCTTTTAAGAATATTTGAAAAAATACTTTATTTTCTTCAAATATTTGAATTAAATCTTCATCAAGGTTTTTTCTAAGAATGACAATTTGAGCATTTTCTCCGTCAAAAGAAAATCTTTGTCCTTCACGAATATTTGTAAAATCGCTGTATGTATTTCCTGTAATATATTCCACGTCAATATATTAACACAATTAGCCATGAATTGTTTTCATAACTATCGCTGCAGGGTCTTTATGTGACGGAGCACTAATGCCCTTGCTGATTTTTGAAACAGCATCTTCAGGTTTTGAAATTTTATTGATTATTGCTTTAAATATATCTATAACTCCGCCTACAAGCCCTCTTGTTGCTTTTGAAGTGTTCTTCTTCGGTAAGGGTAAAAAATTGTTCTGCAGGGTATTTATTGTTTTCCTTGCTTTCGTTGTATACCCTGAAGATATTTTTGGCGTTATTGTTAATGTTTTTGTCATTTTTACCTCTTATGTACATAAATATTAAAACACTTATAAAAATTAAATTGTTATTATATTAAGTTATTTTTACATTAAATGTGTAAATTTTACAATTAATCGTTGACAACTTTTAAAAAAGATGATGTAATAAACCTAAGGAAAAATTATGACAAATTTAAAACAAGTAAATTTCATACGCCGACGCTTAATAAGACAGGAGTCTTATTAAGTTTATTGCGCAGAAGTTACTAAATAAATTTTTAAGCCTCCCGTATATGGTTTAACCAAAATGGGAGGCTTTTGTATAGAAAGGTAAAAATGATAAAAGCAGCGGTAATTGGAGCAACAGGATACTCGGGGGCAACACTAATAAGTATTTTAGCTAATCATAAAGATGTTGAAATTGTTAGCTTGACCTCAAAAAGCTATGTGGGTAAAAAGTTTTCGGACATTTATAAAAACTTTAAAGGGATAGTTGAGCTTGAGCTTGAAGAGCAAAATTTGCCCGAAATTTCTAAAAAAGCGGATGTAATTTTTGTTTGCTTGCCCCACGGAATTGCCTCAAGCGAAGTTACTCAAGAAGTTTTGAATAATTCAAAAGTAATTGATTTAGGGGCTGACTTTAGACTAAAAGATAAAAACTGCTATGAAGCTTGGTATAAAGTTGAGCATAAGGGTGAAGATGTTTTAGCAGGTGCTGTTTATGGTTTGCCTGAGTGGAATAAGGAAGAAATTAAAACGGCTAAACTTATTGCAAACCCCGGATGTTATGCTACTGCTTCAATTTTGACTGTTGCACCTTTGCTTAAGGAAGGTCTTGTGAATTCTAATGATATTGTAATTGATGCTAAATCAGGTGTTTCAGGTGCAGGAAGAAGTCTTGATTTATCAGTTCATTTTTGTGAGTGCAATGAAACAATTAAACCTTATAAAATTGCTGCTCACAGACATACGCCCGAGATTGAGCAGGTTTTGAGTGATATTTCAGGTGCAAATGTTCTTCTTAATTTCCAACCGCACCTTGTGCCTATGAACAGAGGTATTTTAGCTTGTGCTTATCTTAAACCGACAAAAGATGCTTCATTGGATGAATTAAAAGAAGTTTATAAAAAATATTACCAAAATAAAGCGTTTATAAGGGTTTTAGAGGGGGATGAAGCCCCTGAAACCAAGTGGACAAAAGGGTCAAATTACTGCGATATAAACGTGTTTAAAGATAGCCGAACGGGACGAATTTTGGCGTTTGGTGCGCTTGATAACCTTGTAAAAGGTGCGGCGGGTCAAGCGGTACAGAATATGAACATTATGTTTAATTTAGATGAAACAAG
>CALUYC010000072.1 GCA_944324895.1 Candidatus Gastranaerophilales bacterium | reverse complement strand
CTTTCATCATGCCAAAGCGCAATTATACCTTTTGCAAAATCTTTTCTAATGTTATCTTCAAGCTCTGTGTACATTTGGATAACTTCCTGACGTCTGCCGCCATGCACGCCGCTCATAAAGTAATGAGTTCCTTCACCATAGGGGATATAAGCAGAGGACTCCGGATTTCTGTCATAAGGAAAAGTCATCGGGGTTGATTTTAGTTTATGATTTAACCACTCTGCAACACTAATATAACCGTTTTCTTCTTTAGGTAAAATTTCCTCACCAATAGGTGCAATAAATCTCATATTCGCATTAAAGTGAAAACGGTAATCGCAATCATCATACAAACTGCGACCGCTTAATAAAATGGCAAACTTATCGCAAACACTTATTGGCCAATTTGACGATTGGGCAAATATTTTAGTTACGTCTTCGTTATCTTCAAAATTAATTGTATTGGCATCGGTATAAACAAAATAATGCACATTATGATTAGGAAATAAATATTGTTTTGCACTTTTGTAAAACTCGTCCCAAAAACAAATATATCTGCCTGTTGCTATGTATAAAATGCCAATATTCATACTTCCCCCGTATTTACTTATATATTACATTATTTTTTATTGTTTGTAAAAATATTTAGTTAGTGGTTTAAAAAAAAGTTAACAAGTGTTATAATAGTAGTAATAAAACATGATGGTTGAATGTGTTAAAAATAAGTTATTTTCCGTTGTTATGTGCATACTTGTACTGTGTATAAGTTTGCCATTAACAGGATGCCAAAATAAACAAAACCTTATTAACACACATCGAATGCCTGGGCATAAAATGAGTGAATTACTTAAGGCAACCATACCTGACAATAGCACAAATTCTTCCTCAAAAGGGCCTTTGACAAGAACTAAATCCGGTGTGTATATATACAAGGATAACTCAGTTACAAATACCTCAGGTTATAAGTTTCAAATAAAAGAAAGAACAAATCTGGGGCCAACGGACGTAAGATTTGATGCGGAACACTTTCGCACAAGATATTGAAGAAAAGGAAAAGTTATGAATTTTAAACATGGATCATTGGAAAGTATAATATTAAACGCAATGTGGGAGCTTGAAAAAGCGGGTTTATATAAAAATTCTGTCAAAGATGTTTATGAATTTTTGTCAAAAACCGATTCTACAAAGCGTGCATACACAACTATAAAAACTGTTATGGACAGACTTTTTGAAAAAGAAGTTCTTCTAAGAATTAAACAAGGCAAAAAATTCTTTTATAGGACTGCGTATTCAAATTCTGATATTATTATTACTTCGCTAAGGAAAATTGCTACACAATACTGCAATGGTGATATGTCCAAATTAATGCACATTACAAAATCCATGTGCGAAAGTGAAACACCTGTTGCTATGGTTAAATAAAATGCCTGAAAATAACTCTGTTGCTTCTTATATCGCGGATAGAAAAAAAGTGTCGTCGCTTATTTTTGATGTGTTGACGCATAAAATTTGTGTACTTGATGCACTCAGAGAGTTTCCGAAAAATCTTGCTGACCCTACGCTAAATGCGGCATTTCATGCTTTAGTGCACCTCGAGGCGGATGAAGATTTGCGAAATAACGATGCAAATTACAAAGACGAGCAAGATATGTATCTTGAAGACATTGCAAATATTCTTTCTCAGGGTAATGCTTTGCCACTCAATATTATCGATGAATATAGTAAGTATTATAAAGAATCACTTATTTATCCCAACATTGATAAAAAATCAGTTTTTGTACGTCTAAAGAAAATGATAAATTTATGACAACTAAAAAACATAGTGCCCAAAATATTATTGAGTTCGTATTTGTCTTTTTGGTTACCATGTCTGTTTTTTTCTCTATTATTGAGCTCGGGCTATATTGGCGTGCAAAGTACTGTGTTGCAAATTTGGCAAATGAAGTTATTGCCAATATACAAATTACTGCTCAAAACAGACAATCCGAGCAAGAAATTATTAATAACGCACTAACTGCCGTAAAAAAGAGTTCAGGCTTATTAAATCTTTCCAATACCGAGTATAGTGTTTTGGGTTCTAATGGCTCTTATACTATAAAAAGCAATTTTTTAAAACAAGGACAATCTGCGCTTGTCGTTTTTGTTGATATTCATGATATTAAAAATTCTGATGTCAGGGTCGGTGCTGCATATAGATATAACGGTATTTTTCTATTTAAAGATGGAAAAACAATATCTTCCGTACCGATGTATTCTGTTCAAAAGTTTTAATTAACTGACTTTTTATTTTTATTTTGCTATTATTTTATCATGGCTAATTCTCTTGATATTATTATTCCTGTTTATAACGAACAAGATACTATAGAAGATGTTATTGCAAGAGTTGAACAGGTTGATTTTTGTTCACTTAATACTCGTATTATCATCGTCGATGACGCTTCCGTTGATAATACTAAAGATATTTTAAAAAAATATAAAAATCATCTTGTAATTTACCATGAAAAAAATCAAGGAAAGGGTGCTGCGGTTGTAAGTGGTATAAAAAATTCAACTGCAGATATTCTTGTTATACAAGATGCCGATTTGGAATATGATCCACAAGATTATTTAAAATTGCTGCCGCTTATTATTAACAATCAGGCCGATGTTGTCTATGGTTCAAGACTCTGTGATAAAGAACAACATAAAGCTTTTTTGTTTTTAAGTCTCATTGCCAATAAATTTCTTACATTTCTCACAAATATTTTGTACGGTTCAAATCTTACTGATATGGAGACTTGCTACAAGGCTTTTAGGCGCGATTGTATAAAAAATTTCAATATTAAAGCTAAAAAATTTGATTTTGAACCGGAAATCACTTCAAAAATTTTAAAAAATAAAATTAAAATTGCAGAGGTGCCTATTTCGTACAACCCGAGGAAATACTCGCAAGGCAAGAAGGTTAAGGCTAAAGACGCTCTGCATGCAATTTTTACACTTTTTTACTACAGATTTTTTGATTAGTGTATAATTTTTTTATGCAAGAATTCAGACATTATACGGTTATGCTTAACGAAGCAGTTGATGCTCTTGAGTGTGATAATTCAGATAAAGTCTTTATTGACGCTACTTTAGGTGGTGGCGGTCATAGTGAGTTAATATTAAAGAAAATTTCGCCTAATGGTAGACTTATTTCCTTTGATGTTGACAACGATGCAATCCAAGCATCAAGCGAGCGACTAGCAAAATATAATAATTTAACGATTGTACATGACAGTTATGTAAATATTAAAGATAATCTTGAGCATTTAGGAATTAACAAAATTACAGGCGGAATTATATATGATTTAGGTGCTTCTTATCATCAGCTTACTACCTTAGGCAGGGGTTTTAGTTTCACTAAAGATGCGCCATTAGATATGCGTTTTAACAAAGATTCTGATTTTTGCGCATGGGATGTTGTCAATAAATACAAAGAAAACGAGCTTGTTGAAATTTTTTCAAAATTTGGCGAAGAACATTACTCTAAAAGGATTGCGCGTGCTATTGTTAACTCTCGTCCGCTTAACACGACTTTACAATTAGCAGATTTAATTGTTAAATCAGTTCCAAAAAACAATTCTCGAATTCACCCTGCTACTAGGGTTTTTCAAGCAATCCGAATTGAAGTAAATCACGAGTTGTTAAATTTTGAAAAATCATTAAAAGAAGTGGTTTCATTATTAGATTCAGGTGCTATAATTAGTGTTATAACTTTCCACTCTTTGGAAGACAGACTTGCAAAGAATATTTTGAAAAATTTTTCATTATCATGTAGATGTGATAAAAATGTTCCTGTTTGTAAGTGTGAAGGAAAGTTGGTAGAATTGGTAAATAAAAAACCAATTTACCCTAGTGAGGAAGAAATAAAACAAAACCCGCCTTCAAGAAGTGCAAAACTTAGAATTGCAAGACGGGTTTAATTCAGGAGAGATAGCTTGAGTTCACTTTCTTTTAATCGTAATAATAAAAAAAATAAAAATAATAACAGGCCCTTGCCACAGTTACATAAAGTACCAAAAAAAACTTATCCCCCAATAAGTTCGGGCTTTAAAAATTCGGCGGGAAGGCATATTGGCGAAAATAATCAAATTATTAGCGGGTACTTTGTTAAAGAAAAATCATACAAAGAAATGGTAATAGCACGAATTAACAATTTCTTGTGCGCTCTTTTAGGTTTTTTGGTTCTTGTTTGTTTGGTTAGCTATTATTTTGTCACAATGGGCGAAGTTTCTCTTAATCAAATTAGAAAAGAAACGCTTACCCTTAACTATGAAAACGAGGATTTGCAGAATAAGTTAGATAATTTGCAATCTTATTACAATGTTGATATGGCTGTCGCTAAATCAAACATGCTGCAACGTGCCACAAAAGTTGTTGAGTTGTCAGCGGCAAAAATACCGAGTGTGCGCTTTGACAATCAGGACAGCGCTCTGAAAAAAACTTGGTCTATGGGCTATTAATGTCTTATGAGTAAAGACAGATATAAAAAATTTGATAAGCGAATAGGTTGTTTACAATTTTGCTTTACAACCTTTATTGCACTGCTACTTGTATACTTATTTTTGATACAAGTTGTTGATATTCGACATTATCGAGACAGGGCAAAGAAACAGCGCTCATCAAAACTTTTTGTTTTAAGGGGTGAAATTCTCGACAGAAATGGTTACAAGCTGGCGTCTGATAACACTTCTTTTAACTTGTATGCCCACCCTATGTATTATGACCATACACCGCAAGAATTGGCAGAAATTTTGTCTCCATTGGTTAATATTCCTGTTTCTTCATTAGCAAGGACTTTATCAAAAGATGAACAAGTTATATTAATTAAAAAAACACTTGATAGAAAAACTGCAGAGGCTATTAAAGCAAAAAGACTTCGCGAATTGTCATTGGAAGTTAAGAATAAAAGGGTTTACCCCCAAGGTAGTTTAGCATCGCACGTGCTTGGTTATTATAATGCTGATGCTGATGTAGCAGGCGGAATAGAATATGTTGCCAAAGATTACCTTGAATATTTTGATAAAAACATTAGTTATGAAAAAACTCCAAGCGGTGATATTATTTATAATTTTAATACCAATCCTGAAGATATTGCAGCACCAATTAAAGGTAAAACACTTACGCTTACAATAGATTCGGCTGTGCAACATATTTGTGAAAAATATTTAAACAAAACTGTTCAAAAGACAAAAGCGCTAAGAGGTGCTGTAATTGTGCTTGACCCAAAAACCGGTGAGGTCTTGGCACTTGCAGTTTATCCTTATTATGACCCTAATAATTATCAAAAATATTCTATGGTTGAGATGAAAAATTGGGCTATTACCGATGTTTATCCACCAGGATCTACATTTAAGGTTATCACTGTTGCAAGTGCGATGATTAACGGTAAGGTTAGCAAAAACACAAGAATTCTAGACACCGGTAAGATGAAAATAGGTTGGTGGGAAATAAAAAATTATGACTATTATAAAAACAAAAATCCTGGACTTATTGATTTAGTTTATCTTTTCGAGCACTCAAGCAACGTTGCCAGTGCTAAAGTAGCACAAATGATGAGTTCACAAGAGTTTTATGATACACTTAAAATGTTCAATTTTGGTGATATTACAGGAATTGACTTACCGGGCGAGTCTTCAGGTATTCTGCCTGCGCCAAAAAGCTGGGATGTTGCTACCCATGGTGCAATGGGCTATGGTTACGGAGCATCAGTTACCGCTATTCAAATGGCTTCGGCTGTTGCAGCTATTGCAAACAAAGGCGTTTGGATTACACCACATGTTATAAAGTATTCTCCCGAGGAGCTTGAACAAAAAGTTGTACACAGGCGTGTAATGAGTGAACAGTCGGCAATAGATTTGACAAATATACTTGTCCAATCTATTGAAAATGGCAAAAACATTGCAAAAATGGATGAGTATTATGTTGCTGCTAAAACTGGTACCTCAAGACGGCCATTGGACAACGGTGCTGGTTATTCCAATAAACTATATACTTCTATGGTCGGTTATCTTCCTGCAAGTGACCCCAAAGTTTTGGTGTATGTTGTTGTAGATAGCCCCGGCGGAGAAGCGATTTGGGGTTCGACCGTTGCTGCTCCTATTTTTAAAGATATTACGACAGAGCTTGTTAAGATTATGAATTTAAATCCTGATAAGAAAAAAAGTGTTAACAAAAGTACAATTTAAGAGTAAAATAATTTTGCATCACCATTAACGGAGTAATCAAATGGAATTAAGTAAAATAATTAAAGAAGTCGAGCCAATAGAAGTATTAAACTTTAAAGATGTCGATATTTGCGGAATTTCGTATAATTCCAAAACAATAAATTCGCATGAAATTTTTGTTTGTCTTAAAGGTGAGCATGTCGATGGGCATGATTTTGCACAAATGGCTTTTGAAAAGGGTGCTGTCGCGCTTATGTGTGAAAAGCCATTGAATATTGAAATACCGCAGCTTATTGTTAATTCTACTCAAGAAAAAATTGCTGATTTGTCTGCTTGTTTTTATCATAATCCTTCAAGGGAGCTTAATTTAATTGGTGTTACCGGTACAAACGGCAAAACTACAGTTACTCACTTAATTCAAAAGATTTTTGAACAGAGTTCAAAAAAATGTGCATTAATTGGCACATTGGGCTATAAGTTGTCTTCCGCAAGTGAATACTTTGAAGCAAAACACACTACTCCGCAAGCTCCCCAGTTGCAGCATACACTACAAAAGATTTTAAAATCCGATATTTTAAACGTTGTAACAGAGGTTTCATCTCATTCTCTAGAACAACATAGAGTCAGAAAGTGCAAATTTTCAGGCGCGGTTTTCACTAACCTTACTCAAGACCATTTGGATTTTCATATCACAATGGAAAATTACTTCAATGCCAAATCAAAACTATTTTCCGGCCTTGAGCAAGGTGCATATGCTGTTATTAATAACGACGATAAATATGCACAAAGATTTATCGATGCCACCACAAAGGGTGTGGATATAATAACCTATGGTGTTAAAAATAATTCGGACCTTATGGCAAAAAATATTGAATTTACTTCATCAGGTGTAAGCTTTACCTGTGTGTACAAAGAACAAAAAACAGATATAAAGCTTATGTTAAATGGTATGTTTAGTGTTTATAATGCCTTGGCTGCTATCGGATGCGCTCTTGCAAACGGTATTTCCTTAGAAGTTTCAAAGATGGCACTTGAGAATACAAAAAGTGTTGCAGGGCGTTTTGAAATTGTATGTACTTCACCGCTTGTAATTGTTGATTATGCACATACTCCTGATGGTTTGGAAAACATTTTGCGCGCTGCACGAGAACTTACTCCAAAAGATAGATCGGAAGAGCGTCGTGTAGGG
>CALUYC010000071.1 GCA_944324895.1 Candidatus Gastranaerophilales bacterium | reverse complement strand
CGGTGGTTGAAGTTGCAAGCTTTAACATTTCAACAAAGCTCATTGAATGAAGCCAGTCAGCGTTATTTGTAACCTCTGCCTTTGTAATGTCAACAACATTTGACATTTGTTCAAAGTAACTTTTCGCGTTTTCAGCCACTTGCTCTTTTGAAAGCGCAGGGCGTGTTTCAGACTTTCCTGAAGGATCGCCTACCATAGCAGTTGCACCGCCTACAATTAAAACAACCTGATGACCTAAATCCTGAAACTGCTTTAATTTACGCATAACAACGCTATGACCCAAATGCAAGTCAGGTCTTGTCGGGTCAAGACCCAATTTTACTCTTAGGGGTCTATTTTCCTTGTGCGCTTTTTGAAGTTTATAAGCAAGCCCCATAAAACCGTCAGGAAGGATTTCAGCCCCTCTGGACAAGGCTTTTGCTTCATCTATAAATCTTTGCTCAATTTTAATTTCTTCAGTCATTTTGTCCTCGAATTACTGCCAAATAATAATAGCACAACAGCAAAAAAACGTCATGTTTTAGATAAGTGATAAATATTCTTTTCGCCTGTTTTCAAGAACATCTTGAGGAGCAGCGCAAACAAACGACCATGGCAGTTGCTTTTTAGTGCTGTCGTATGGCATAATTGCAGCCTCTTTAATATCTTTAAATTTACCCTTTTCGCAAAATTCTTTCCATACGTGCTTAAACGCTCCAAGGTTACCGCCACGCTCACAAACTTCAATTATATAATCCGCAAGGGATTTGTCCGCACGCGATAAAATAGCTTGAATTAAATCCCACTCTATGCTTGCAAAACGAAATGCAATATTTTTCTTTCTTAAATTTTTCATTATATAGAGCATTTTTTTCTCTAAAGATTTAAAACTGTCCATTTTGACATTTTCAAAAGGAGTATGGGCTTTGGGGATAAAATTTGCAATAGAATATGTAAATTCAAACCCGCGATTTTGTTTTTTTAAATCTGCTGCAAGGTCAATAAATGCTTGAATATCCTCGTCTGTTTCATGAGGTAAACCAATCATAACATATATTTTAAGCCCTTTTAAACCTGCCTCTCGTGCAGCTTTAACTGTTGCATAAATTTGTTCGTTTGTTAAATCTTTATTTATTATTTTCCTTAAACGCTCGCTACCTGCTTCAAAAGCTATTGTAGCATGCTTTTGACCACACTCTACAAGGGTTTTAAATAATTTTTCATCGGCTAAATCCGCTCTAAGAGAAGATATTGAAAGCTCAATGGGTGAAATTTTATTTTTTTCATTTATAAAATCAATAATCTTGTCAAAATCAGGGTGTCCTGCAACATAAGCCCCCAAAAGAGCTATTTTATTTGTATATTGTAGTGCATTTGATATTGAATCAATTATCTTTCGAACGTCTAAAAACCTTGCAGGAAGATTCATCCAACTTGCAAGACAGAAATTACACATTTTTGGACAACCGCGTTCAACTTCAATAACATAAGTATCTTTAAAAAAGCTTTTATCGCTTAAAATTGGCGTAGCAACAGGTTCTACAAGATTATCTCTAATGAGATTAACTTCATATTTGCCAAATTTTGGTACCCAAATTCCATCAAAATCTCTTAATTTTTCAAGCAGTTCATCTCTTTTTAAATCTTTATTTTCTGCTAGAAAATGAAAAACATTTTGCAAAAGTTGACCTTCGCCAATACTTATAAAATCGTAAAATTCCTGATAAGGCAAAGGATTAGAGTTAACCGCAGGGCCACCTGCAAAAATAAACGGGTCATTTTCTCCTCTCTGAGAGGATTTTAAAGGAATATTATATTTTTTCAGCATTTTAATTACTGTTAAAATATCTATTTCAAAACTGGTTGAAAAACCCATAACTTTAACATCTTTAACCGCGCAACGGGTTGTTTTGGTATCGGCATAAACACGCTCTACAAAAACATCATCCATCAGGTCAAGCGTCTTAAAAATAGACAAATAACCTAAAGACGCCATTGCAAAACTTTCAATAGCAGGAAAAGCAAACCAAGCGTTAATTTTAGGATGTTTATCAATTTTTTGTGAATATAAAAATCTTTCCATTAATTTTCCTGTTCTTTTATTCTTTTTAAATATAATTCATCCACCAAAACACAGAACACGCTTGCAATGGCAGGGCCCAAAATTACACCCCAAAAACCCAAAAATCTTGCCCCTACGAGCAAAGATATGATTATTGTCAAAGGATGCATATCCATTAACTTGCCAAAAATAACAGGGCGCAAAACCTGATTCTCAAGCCATTGTACAACCATAAATATTGCAAAAGTCAAAAGCACAAATATAAAGCCATGCCCTGCGGCACTTATAAGACCTGCCGCAACAGCTATTGTAGGCCCTATAACAGGAATTACATCCAATATAAAAGTCATAAAACCAAGTATTAGTGCATGTTTATGACCAATCAACAATAGGCCTAACATTGTTAAAATACCGACAAACGCCATTGAGAGCACCTGTCCGAACACATAACCACCTACACGATTTGAAATTGTATCAACAATTTCGCTTGCACGAGCCTTATATTTTTCAGGGAAAAAAGCTATAAAAACATTTTTAATGTGCGTTTCATCATACGCCAAATAAAATATCATGATAGTAACCGCAAGCACAGTTGTAAAAGAATTTGCGACAATTTTACCCGCTTCAATAGAATGAGTGAAAACATTTTGCACAATAGGTGCCATATCAACTTTTAGAGCTTCTGTGTTAATTATTTTTGCAAGAGAAAAACCAAAAATATTAAAATTCAAAACTTGCTGAATTTCATCAACATAATTAGGAAAATTTTGGACTACATATAAAATTTGTTTAACACTCACAACAAAAAGCGGTATGAAAAACCCTAAAACGCCCACTAAAAATAAAAGCAAAATAAGACTGACCGCAAGCACTCTTGGCATATATTTTTGCAATTTTGTTACAAGCGGATTTATAGCACATGTTAAAACATACGCTGCAAAAAGCATTAAAAGAATATCTGCAATATTACCCGCCAAAAAAGCTAAAAGTATTAAAACAAAAAACACAAGCGTATTTTTAAGAGTTAAATATCTTTCTAAATAAGGCATTAATTTTCTCCCTTTATAAACTTTTTTTATGTTACAATCATTATCGTAATTTAGCAAGATAAAACAGGATAATAATATGAGCATTAACCAAAATATAAAACCTATAACTACAAAAATAAACGAAAAAGGAAATCTTGAAATTGGCGGATGTGACCTTGTAGAGTTAGCCGATAAATATTCTACCCCGCTTTATATTATGGATGAGGCAACTTTAAGAGGTATTGCACGCGAGTATAAAAAGGCTTTTTCGCGTCTTGAAAATGTAAATATGATGTTTGCCTCAAAAGCTCTTATGGTAAGTGCAATAGCTAAAATATTATCCGAGGAAGGTTTTGGGTTTGATGCAGTTTCAGGTGGCGAACTTTATACAATAAAAAACGCAAATGTCGATATGAAAAATATTACATTCAACGGCAACAACAAAACTCCCGATGAGCTTAATATGGCTCTTGATTACGGTGTAGGGCACATAAGTGTTGATAATTTCTTAGAACTTGCACTTTTAAACGAAATTGCAAAATCAAAAAACAAAGTGCAAAAAATACTTTTAAGAATTACTCCCGGAATTGAATGCCACACGCACGAATACATACAAACAGGACACTTAGATTCAAAATTCGGTTTTGATTTAACCCAACTTGATGAAGCTATAGAGCTTATTTTGGATGAATATAAAAACCTTGAATTGACCGGACTGCACGCACACATTGGTTCGCAAATCTTTGAAACACAAGTATATTACGATGAAATCGGCGTAATTTTAAAAGAAATTAAAAGAATTAAAGATAAATTCGGTATTGAACTCTACGAAATCAACGCAGGTGGCGGTTTAGGCGTAACTTATACCGATGAAGACTGCCCTCCCTCCGTTGAAACAATAGCAAATGTAATAATTGACTCTATTGAAAAACACTGCAAAGAATACAATCTTAAAAAACCTGTTTTATATATCGAACCGGGACGCTCAATAGTTGCAACCGCAGGCACTACGCTTTATACAATAGGTTCTTCAAAACAAGTGCCTAACGGTAGAAAATACGTAGCTGTTGACGGCGGAATGGCAGATAACCCGCGTCCTTCAATGTATGGAGCAAAATATTTTGCACAAATTGCAAATAAAAAAGAAGAAAATAACCCTGAAAAAGTAACAGTTGCGGGCAGATTTTGTGAATCCGGCGACATTTTAATAAAAGACATCGAATTGAACAGCCCCCAAGAAGGTGACCTGCTTTGCATTTACAACACAGGTGCATACGGTTATTCAATGTCATCAAACTATAACTGCGTGCTAAAACCCGCGATGGTACTTGTAAATTCTTCACAATCTGATATTATAGTGAAAAGACAAACTTACGAACAGTTAGTTCAAAATGATGTAATACCTGATAGAATTTAAAGGATTATAGGGTGAATTTTAGTGACTTTTACAGTTTTATATTCTCTCAGTTTCATGAACTGCTAAAGTCCTTAAGCGTGGTTAAGCCCAGCATTAACATTATTGAAATAATCGTTTTAGTTTTTGTTTTGTGGTATTTTTACCGCAAATACATAAAGGGTACCCCCAGCGAAAACCTTGTCAGGGGAATGTTCGTACTAATTTTTATGTGGATTTTCTCGGAACTTTTAATAAAAGTAAATCTGCAAATTTTTGGCATGTTTATAAAAACATTGGTAAGTGTAGTAATTTTCGGGCTTATTGTAATATTCCAACCCGAATTAAGACGTTTTTTAGGCTACATTGGTCAAACAAATTTCTTTGAAAATGTAATTTTAAACAGAAAACATTTCACCTCAAAAGAAACTAAAATTGATGTCGTAAGAGAACTTATTGAAACAATTAAATATTTGTCCAAATCTAAAACAGGCGGTTTAATTGTACTGCAACGCGCAAATTCTCCAATTAACCACTCTGATGTCGGAACAAAACTTGATGCGGATGTATCTCAAGAGCTTTTACTTACAATTTTTTACCCCTCCACACCTTTACATGACGGAGCTGTAATTGTGGAAGGAGAAAAAATTGTTTCCGCAGGGGTACTTTTGCCGCTTACAGAAGATCCTAAATTAAGTTGGAGATACGGAACACGCCACAGAGCAGCTATTGGAATAACCGAAAGTTCTGACTGCGCTTGCATTGTGGTATCTGAAGAAACAGGAGATGTTTCAATAGCCATTGACGGCGAACTTAAAAAATATGAAGATTTAGGCAAGTTAAAAACAGATTTATCAAGAATATTGGGTTATGAGAGCGAAACAGAACAAGAAGAAAAACCGGCAATTTTTAATCTTGATAAATTTTTGTCCTCAAATATGCCCAAAAAAAAGTAAGGACTACTCTTTTTGTCTAATGAACTAAAGTAAGCAATTATTTATTATTAAACTGTATGGAACAGTTTATTGCGCAAAAAAACACCCGCTTGGAGAGAAAACAAAGAGCAAAAGAATACCTTTTGCACTATCTTAGCGAGCTAAAATTGCATTTTAACCTAGATGATGAAGATGTTATAAAGGTATTAAAAAAAACTTATTTTGAATTAAACAAAGGAAGTGTTGTCCAAAAATGGCTCTGTGTGGTAAAATCATTTTTGCACTAATAACGGAAATTAAAAATGATTATAAAAAAACTGCCATTGGGCCCGATTCAAGCAAATACATATCTGGTTTTTGATGAAAAAACAAAAGATGCAATAATTATAGAAGCTTCAGGTGATGCAGAGGCAATTAAAACAGAACTTGACACTTTAGGCGCAAATTTAAAATATATTTTGTTGACCCATGGACATTTTGACCATGTTTTTGGGGTTAACGACGTAAAAAATCTGTATCCGCAAGCGAAAGTATTTATACACAAGGAAGATGAAGTTTTGACAGAAAACGTTGCAATACAGTGTGCGCATTTTGGTATTGACGGCATTGAAAAACCTCAAATTGACGAATATGTTGATGAAAATTCAAAACTTTCCTTGGGAGATATTGAAATTAAGGCAATCCACACCCCCGGCCACTCAAAAGGCTCTGTTTGTTACTTAATAGAAAATAATTTATTCTCGGGTGATACATTATTTTTTGAAGAAATAGGACGCTGCGACCTGTTTGGCGGCAGTTTTAGCGAAATAGAAAAAAGTATCAGAAATAAAATTTTTACACTTGACAAAAATATAACCGTTTACCCGGGACATGGCGAAAACACAAGTGTAGGACATGAAATTAAATATAACGCATATTTTGGAGAAAATTCGAGGTATTAAAATGGAAATAAATTACGATGAACTTTTAGATAAAGCAAAAAAAGTAAGTGAAAACTCTTATTCACCGTATTCAAAATTTAAAGTCGGCGCAGCCGTTATGTTTGAAAGCGGCAAAATATACTGTGGTGCAAATGTTGAAAACGTAAGTTACGGTATTACTCTTTGTGCTGAAAGAAGCGCTATTTCAAGTGCAATTTCATCAGGCGAGAAAACTAAAATAAAAGCCATTGCGGTTTATTCACCAAACCAAAAAAACTGCCTTCCCTGCGGTGCTTGCCGTCAATGGCTTGCAGAATTTGCACCTGAAAATACACATGATTTAAAAGTTATACTTGAAGGTTGTAAAGGCGAAAGTGTTGCTTGGGGGCTAGATGAAATTTTCCCCGACAGCTTTAAGTTTACTTACTGCAAGCCTGACTAAACTTTTCAAAACCCAAAAGCGCTGCACCTATCATGCCTGCATAATTTCCCGATGTCGCATGCAGGATTTTTGTGGGCAAAGTAACAATTTCGTCATTTACCAACTCTTGCATATATTCTACATCGCAAAATTTACCCATAGAGCCTGATAAAACAATGCAATCGGGATCAAAAATATCAGCAAGCCCTATAAGCCCTGCTATAATATAATTTTGCCATATATTATAAACTCTTAGCATTGTAGAATCGCCCTTATCAACACCTTCTATAATGTCATAGGTCGTAATATCTTTATTCCCTGTAAGCTCTATACCTGTAATCCTTAAACCGTTACCTGACGCGTAAATTTCAAAACAGTCATAAGCTCCGCAAGAGCAGTGTCTTTTTTTATCCATAGACATTTTAAAGTGCATTTCGCCTGCAACGCCTGATTTACCCTTTAAAAGTTTTCCATCAACTATTATTCCGCCGCCAACACCTGTGCCTAATGTAAGCGTAATGTTATTATCATATCCTTTTGCACTGCCTATTTTGTACTCTGCCCATGCAGCACAATTAGCATCGTTTTCAACAAAAACAGGTTTATTTGAAAGCGCACTAAAATCAGTTTTAGGATACCCGAAAGGCAAATTCGCCGTTGAACAAATAACTTTTGTATTTTCTTTGTTTACCCCTCCTGCCGTTGAAATTGCACTAAATTCAACTTCTTTTTCGTGATTTGCAATTATTTCTTTTAACTTTTCAATAATTTCTTCGGATGTTTTTGGGGTGGCATGTTTTTCAATATCTGAAACAATTTCGCCCGCTTCATTTACATATGCCGCATAAATTTTTGTGCCGCCTATATCAATACTAAGTGCTTTTTTCATTTTAAAATCTCCGTAAATCTTTTTGTTATCAACTGCGGACGTGTTATCGCCGAACCTATTACAACACAAAATGCACCAAAATCAAATGCCTCTTTGGCTTGTTTTGGAGTCCATATTTTCCCCTCAACTATGACGGGCACATTAAAATCTCTGCATATAGCCTGACAAAGCTCAAAATCAGGCTCATCAGGCTTGTTTTTTGTTTCGTTTGTATATCCGCTAAGGGTTGTTGAAACAATATCAACACCTGATTCTATTGCGTTTTTTGCTTCTTCATAAGTAGCAATATCTGCCATAGCAAGCCTATTTTGCGATTTTATAAACATTATAATATCGCTTAATTTTTCACCATTGGGGCGTTTACGCATTGTAGCATCAAAAGCAACAATGTCTGCACCTGCATCAACTATTTCTTTTGCATCTGCAACAGTCGGAGTAATATACACAACATCCAAAAAATTTTCAGGAATTTTTGAGGGTTTTGTAATACCTATTACAGGTAAATTCGGATACATTTTTTTGGCATTTTTTACATCTCTTGCACCTGCAAGCCTTAGGCCGCCTGCGCCGCCTGATACAACACTTTTAATCATGGCATTAAGTGCAACCTCTTGATACAAGGGCTCATCAGGCATAGCCTGAACCGAGACAACAATTTTTCTTTTCAACTTTTGTAACATATATGAACTACCTTTTAAAGAAATTATACACCAAATTGACCATGATTTTTATTTTTGATTTATACTATTATACAGACACACTTAATTTAAAATAAGAGGAACTATGACTAAACACAGTATTGAAAAACAAGAAAACAATCTTGTGAAAATCACCATCACAGTAGACGAAAAAACAGCAAACGATGCTTACAACAAAACTTTAAAAAGAATAGGTTCGAACATTAACATCGCAGGCTTTAGAAAAGGCAAGGCTCCCGTTAATGTTATTGAAAAATATGTTGGAGTAGAAAGAATTAAAATTGAAGCACTTGAGAGCATTTTCCCAATGGAATTTTCAAAAATAGCTCAAGAAGAAAAACTTGACCTTGCTACTCAACCGCAAATTGAAAACTTCGAATTTGAAAAAGGAAAAGACTTAACAATCTATGTTAAAGCAGAATTAAAACCTGAAGTTAATCTTGCACCATACAAAGATGTTGAAGTTGAATATGAAGAATTCAAAGGCGAAGAAGGTGCTATGGAAAAAGAACTTGAAGCACTTCAGAGCAGATTTGCAACTTTAGAAAAAGTTGACAGAGCTTCAAATAATACTGATGTTGTTGTCTTTGACTTTGAAGGCAGCGCAAACGGTGAATTAATCGAACATGGCAGTGCTAAAAACTACACTTTGGATTTAGGTCATTCAAACTTCATCCCCGGTTTTGCGGAAGGTCTTGTAGGACACAGCGCCGGAGAAGAATTTGTAATTGACGTTACATTCCCTGAAAACTATCATGAACCAAAACTAAAAGGGGCACCTGCTCAATTTAAAATTAACCTTCATGAAGTAAAAGAGCGCAAATTACCCGAATTAAACGATGAATTAGCTAAAAAAGCCGGTAAATTTGAAACACTTGACGCTCTTAAAGAAGACATTAAAAAATATCTTGAAGAAGCCAAAAACTTTGAAAACGAAAAAAGAAAATCTGACGCAATTTTCAATAAAATTTATGATGAAACAAAAATCGACATCCAAGACAGCATGATTGAACGCGAAGTTGAAGCAGTTAAAGAAGAAACCAAACAAAATGCACTTCGCCAAGGTCAAGACTGGCAAAAACTTGTAGAAGCTGAAGGTGTTGATTCAGTAAATCAAAAATTGCGCGATGAAGCAATTAAAAGAATTAAAAATTCTTTAATCATTGAACAAATTACCAAACAAGAAAATATTAAAATCGAACAAAGTGATTTATTGGCACAAATACAAGAAATTGCAAGAATGTACGGTTCAAATGCAACTTCAGTATTTGAAGAAATGAAGAAAAATCCTTCTTCTTTTGCGCTTTTATCTCAACAAATCGCAACAAGAAAAGTAAATGAACTTCTGCTCAGTGCAAATAAATTCAATGCAAAATAGTGAAAGGATAAGTTATATGAGTTTTGTACCTGTTGTAATCGAACAATCATCCCGCGGAGAAAGGTCTTTTGACATTTTCTCAAGACTGTTAAGAGAAAGAATAATCTTTCTCGGTACTCCGATTGACGATATGGTAGCAAATCTTATTGTTGCACAAATGCTATTATTAGATAGCGAAAACCCTGAAAAGGACATCATGCTCTACATTAACTCCCCCGGTGGCTCAGTTACCGCAGGATTTGCAATTTACGATACTATGCAACACATAAGGGCAGATGTTTCTACAATTTGTTTGGGTCAAGCAGCATCAATGGGTGCGTTTCTGCTTTCATCAGGTGCAAAAGGCAAACGTCTTGCGCTGCCACATTCAAGAATACTTATCCACCAACCCCTAGGCGGTGCACAAGGTCAAGCAACAGATATTTAAATTCAAGCAAACGAAATTTTAAGAATTAAAAAATCCTTGAACAACATTCTTGCAAGTAACACAGGTCAACCTTTGAAAAAAATCGAAAAAGACACTGACCGCGATTATATTATGACACCTGAAGAAGCGGTTGAATATGGTATGATAGACAGAGTTATTACTCTTGATACCGAAAAAAAAGAAAATTAATTTGGAGAAATTAAATGGCAAAAATTGATGAACCGAATTTAAAATGCTCATTTTGCGGTAAAACGCAAGATCAGGTTAAAAAGCTTATTGCAGGGCCTGATGTATGCATTTGTGATGAGTGTATCGAACTTTGCAATGAAATTTTAGACGAGGAATTATTCAACCTCAAAGGCGAAGAAAAAACCCAAGAGTCTGAACTCTTGTACGAAGGCATACCAAAGCCCCATGAAATTAAAGCATATCTTGATGAACACATCGTTGGGCAAGATGATGCCAAAAAGGTTCTCTCAGTTGCTGTTTACAACCACTACAAAAGAATTGCTCATAACATGGAAAATGAAAAATCCGATGTTGAAATTCAAAAAAGCAATATCTTACTTGTAGGGCCTACAGGTTCAGGTAAAACCCTTTTGGCTCAAACACTGGCCAAACTTTTAAATGTACCTTTTGCCGTTGCCGACGCTACAACCTTAACAGAGGCAGGTTATGTAGGTGATGACGTTGAAAATATCTTGTTGAGATTATACCAAAGTGCCGACTATAACGCTCAAAAGGCTGAGAGAGGCATAATTTACATAGATGAAATTGATAAAATTGCAAGAAAATCAGAAAATCCATCTATCACTCGTGATGTATCCGGCGAAGGTGTTCAACAAGCACTGTTAAAAATGATTGAAGGTACTGTTGCAAATGTTCCTCCCCAAGGCGGCAGAAAACACCCTCATCAAGAGTTCATTCAAATTGATACTTCAAATATTTTATTCATAGTGGGCGGTGCTTTTGTAGGATTAGATAAAATCGTTGAACGTCGCGCGGGTGATTCTTCAACTGTAGGTTTCGGCTCAAAACCTGTTACTGCAGCAGAAAAAGAGCTTCAAGCCGCAAAAATGCTTAAAAAATTACAACCTGACGATTTACTAAAATTTGGTTTAATACCTGAGTTTGTCGGCAGAATACCTGTTTATACAGTTCTTGATCCGCTGGATGAAGAAACTCTAAAAATGATTTTAACGGAACCCAAAAACGCTATTGTTAAGCAATATCAGTGCTTAATGAAAATGGACGGTGTTGAATTAAAATTTGATGACGAAGCAATAGATCTTATTGCCAAAGAAGCCATCAAAAGAAAGACAGGCGCACGTGCACTTCGCTCTATTGTCGAAGAAATTATGCTTGATGTTATGTATGAAGTTCCCACAAACCCTGACATCAAGACCTTTACGGTCAGCGCTGATATGGTGAGAAAAAAAAAGAATGTAGCGGAGTTGATAAAACTCCCGACAAAAAATAATGTAGAAAAAGTACAGGAAGACATCGCGTAAGTGATGTAAATTTCTTGCTTATATACAAAAATAACGCTAAAATATTGCTAAACCGGTTTGGAGAAAAAAATGAAAAAGATTTTTAAATTTTTTGCAATTTTGATTTGTACAATCACAATGGGCATTTCAGGCGCCATGGCGCAAACATTTAACGATTTACCAAGCTCACATTGGGCTTACGAAGCTGTTGAATACCTTTATGAAAACGGCGTCGTAGTAGGCTACCCTGATGGCAGCTACAAAGCCGATAACAACGTAATTCGAGCTGAATTTTGCTCTATGGTCGTAAGTGCGCTAAGGCTTCGTGAAAAAAGTATTGATTCATTTAGAAACTTTAAAGACGTTGAAGATTGGTACTGGGCATACAATGATATACAGTTAGCTTCGTTCTACGACCTTGTAGTAGGTACACCTGACGGTTATTTTTACCCTAAAAATACCGTAACTCGTGCAGAAGCACTATCTGTAGTACTAAATTCACTTTCAACAAATGATATGACTCATGAAGAAGCACTTCAAATTCTTTCTAAATACCCCGATGCAAAGGAAGTTCCGCTATGGGCTTTGGTTAAAACAGCAAAAGCGGTTCAAAACGGATTAATGTATAATACCCCCGGACATGAACACACACTTGAACCAAACCGTCCTGCAACACGTGGCGAAGTTGCAATGTTTTTATACAACATGATGGCACAAGTTCAAATCCGTCCAAGCGAAAAACTTGCAGATAAACAACGCCCGATAATTAAAGACGGATATGTTGTTGAAAATGCTTATTTTGACGGTGATGAAATTGTAATCCCCGCAGGAACTATTTTACCGCTTGGTGTTATGGAATGTATTAACGTACAAAAGGCAAAACCCGGTGATCCTTTTGTAGCACGAGCATTGGTTAACTTTGTAAATAAAGACAAACTGCTTTTAATTCCAATCGGAACACAATTCAGCGGTAAAGTCGTTAAAACAAAGAAGCCTTTAAGATTTTTCAAAAACGCATATATTGCATTACAAACAGAATCTGTGCTTGATAAAGACGGAAATGTAGTAGGCCCGGCCCTTGCAACACTTGGACAAAAAGAGCCCGAAATCCGTTTAATCAGAAACTGTCCGCATTTGACAAAAGTACGTTATTACGGTACAAGAACTCAAAAAATGTGGATACACAAATCTCAAAGGGTTGATTTTGTTCTTCAAGAACCTATCAGAATAAAAATTCTTGAAAATCAATTTATTCCCGACTAAAAAATTAAATTAAGATTAATTTTTGCAAGTTTTATAAAAATCCTTATTAATATGAATATATATTGATAAGGATTTTTGTTATGTTAGATAATTTAACTCAATCATCTCAAAGTATCATAATTAACGCACAAGAAATAGCAAAAGAATACTCAAACTCTTTTATTGAACCTTTGCACATTTTATATGCAATTTCACTGAGTTCACAAAGCAGTGCATCTGATTTGATAAACGATTTAAAATTAAACACAACACTGTTTAAAGATGACGTTAAAGCTGCGATAAATAATCTACCCAAAGTAAGCAGTGAAAGCGATATTTACTTTTCAAAAGAAACCGCAAAAGTGTTTGAAACAGCACAAAATGAAGCAAAAAATTTAAAAGACAAATTTGTTTCGCCAGAACACTTACTATTGGCACTTTGCGATTTTGCACAAAACTCTCAAAACAGTGCAAACTCTGATATAGAAAGAATCTTTAATAAATTTTCAATAACAAAAGATAAAATTTTACTCTCAATGAAAAAAATAAGGGGGGATAAAAAAGTGGATACAAATAATGCTGATGAAGATTATAAAATAATGGAAAAATTCTCTATTGACCTTACAAATAAAGCAAAAGAAGGCAAACTTGACCCTGTAATAGGACGAGATGAAGAAGTCAGAAGAATTATACAAGTCCTAAACCGCAGAACAAAGAACAACCCTGTACTGATTGGTGAAGCAGGGGTTGGTAAAACTGCGATTGTCGAAGGTCTTGCACAAAGAATTATAAGAGGAGATGTGCCTGAAGGTCTTAAAAACACCAAACTTGTAGCCTTAGACATTGGCGCTCTTGTTGCAGGCGCAAAGTTCAGGGGTGAATTTGAAGAAAGGTTGAAAAAAGTAATTTCAGAGGTAGAAAAATCTCAGGGTCAAATTATTATGTTCATAGATGAACTTCATACCGTTGTAGGTGCTGGTGCCAGTGAAGGTTCAACAGATGCGGGCAATCTTTTAAAACCTATGCTTGCACGTGGACAAATAAGGACAATCGGCGCTACTACAATAAATGAATATCGTAAATATATTGAAAAAGACCCTGCACTGGAGCGTCGTTTTCAACCTGTACTTGTGGATGAACCTTCTGTGGAAGATACGATTTCCATTTTAAGAGGTCTAAAAGACAAATACGAAGTTCACCATGGTGTTAGAATTAAAGACTCTGCTCTTGTTGCAGCGGCTGAGCTTTCTAATCGTTACATAACAGACAGGTTTTTGCCAGATAAAGCAATAGACCTTGTGGACGAAGCAGCTTCAAGCGTTAGAATTGAGATAGATTCTATGCCTGAAGAATTAGATAAACTGGAACGACAAAAGCTGCAACTAAAAATTGAATTACAGTCCCTAAAATCAGACAACGATAATCAGGACAACGACAAAATAGATGCAGTAAACAAAGCTCTTGAAGAAGTAAGCGCAAAGGCAGATGTGCTTAAAAAACAATGGGAAGCCGAAAAAAGCAGTATTAAAGGCGAAGCAGGTATAAAAGCTGAAATAGAAAAAGTTCGCCATGACATTGAAAATGCGGAACGCGAAGCTGACCTTGAAACTGCTGCAAAATTAAAATATGGCAGATTACCAGAATTAGAAAGACAATTAAAAGAGGCTAAAAGCACTGAAGGCAAGAAAAATACTCTTTTAAA
>CALUYC010000070.1 GCA_944324895.1 Candidatus Gastranaerophilales bacterium | reverse complement strand
GCCCATGCCGATAATAACACCGCAACAAAGTTCAATGCCTGCTTCTTTGACTTTTTTTATTGTATCCAGCCTGTCATCATAAGTATGAGTGTGCGTAATTGAATTATGGTAAGAACGACAAGTGTTTATATTGTGATGAAATCTTACAAGTCCTGCTTCTTTGAGCATTTGCGCCTGACCATCTTTTAGTATTCCTATCGAAGCACAGCTTTTAAGACCCAGTTTATTAATTTCCTTAATCATTTCACAAAATCTAGGCATATCTTCATCAAGTGGCCCTCTGCCTGATGTAACAATGGCAAAACGAGTTGCACCGTTTGCTTTTGCCTCTTTTGCAACTTCAATGACTTTTGATGTTTCAACAAGAGGGTGAGTGGGAATATTAGTCATATAGTATGAACTTTGGGCGCAGTATTTGCAGCCTTCGGGGCATTTACCCGTTCTTGCACTTATAAGAGAGCAAAACTCAACCTCATTTTTTGTTTTTTCTTTAGCCATAGCAAGGAGTTTGTTTAACTCCAGTGAATATAAATTTAAAAGTGTTTGTTTATCCATAAAGTTATTATACAATAAAAAATATGTTCAAGATTAATATTTTAAATAATTGGAAAAAGCTTTATAACAGTGCGCTTGATTTCTATAAAAAGAAAGACTACAAGCGCGCTTTAGAACTTTTTGACGATGCAAAAAAACTTGAACCTAAAAATTACAAAATACCCTATAATATGGCATTATGTTATCAAAATTTGGGCGAAGATATTACGGCTTTAAGTTTTTATAAAGTTGCGCATAAGCTCTGCCCCAGTGATTTAGATACAATATATAACATGGGTTGTATTTATTTTTCTAAAAATTCAATAGAAGACGCCGTTGAATTATTTAAAAAAGTAATTGCAACTGACAGTAAGAATTATGATGCTTTCTATGCGCTTTCCATTTGTTATGCAAGTCTTGCACAGTGGGAAAATTCTCAAAAATATTGCGAAGAAGCATTGAAATTGCAAGAGCGCTCGCACAGAGCAAACAATCAAATGGGACTTATATTTTATTCTGTTGAAGATTGGGAAAATGCAATAAAATATTTTAAAAAAGCAGTTAAACTAAATCCTACACAGTTTCCTAAATATTATTCAAACCTTGCCCTAACCTATGATAAGGCCGGGCAAAAAGATGATGCATTAAGGGTTTACAATAAAATTAAAAAGAAATTTCCTGATTATCAAGGCCTTGATTTTATGAAAATGACTTTTGAAATTAAGTCGAAGATTTAACTTTGTTTAGCGAATCTACAATTTTTTGAGCAGCTTTATTATCCCCAAGCATTTTATAACAGTACGCTAAATTTATGTAGAAATCCTTTTCGTCTGCTTTAAGCGAGAGTGCTTTTATCAGTTGCCTTTTGGCTTTTGAATATTCTTCATTTGCAATGTAGCAACTTGCAAGATTATAGTATGCATATGGAAAATCTTTATTACATTTTATACTCATTTTAAAGTTTTTTTCTGCCAAATCGTAGGATTTTTTCTTTAACAATATGCAACCAATGTTATAATACGCTTTGTATGGTTTTTTGCTAATGTTTACGGCTTTGTTGAAGTTTTCAATCGCAACTCCTCTTTGATTCATGTCATCATAAATATTGCCAATTACAATGAAAACATCCTCATCTCTACGGTTTTGGGGAATTTTGTCGAGTACTTCAAGTGCTTCTTTTTTATTATTTGTTGAATAAAGTGCAAAAGCTTCGTTTTTAATATCAAGAATTTCCTTGTCGCTTAAAATTTCATAAGAACAAACGCTTTTGCATAAAAAACAAAAAAATAATATAAGAATCAAACTAACGGATGATTTTAATGTTTTATTTTTTATTAAACTTGTCATGTAAACTTTTCCCCTGTTGGAAGCATACCTGATAAAATGTTAACATTTATTTAGTTTTGTTTGCAACAAAATTAATTTTTTATTTTTTTTAAAGTACAATTACAGACGAATACAAAAGAATATAACCATGAACAAAATGCTAGAAAAACCCGTTAAGACAACACAATACAGACCGCTACCGAAGATGCAACGACGCAGAAGAAAACCAAATGGTGCAAGCAGTTTTTTGCGCTCTTTTTTGGTTACTCTTGTAATACTTTCTTGTGCTGCGGCTTTTGCATATAGAACAGATGTTAAAAATGCATTTTCCGGTCTTTTAGCGATTGTTACGGGGGCAAATAACGGTAGGGTAGAGTTTAATCTTCCTTTTTCGCCAAGGCGTCAAAATATTTTGTTTATGGGTGTTGATGTTGCATCAAATGCGCACGATCCTTTTAAGGGAAACCGTTCGGATTCTATGCTTTTAATAAGTATTGCGCCTTATGGTAAAGATGTTAATGTTATTTCAATTCCGCGTGATTCAAAAGTTTATATAGCCGATAGAAATAAACCGGACAAAATTAACCATGCTTTTGCATATGGCGGAGCAGATTTAGCTGTTAAAACGGTAGAAGAAACTTTTGGCGTCAGGATAGACCATTATATTGCTTTAAGCAATGAAGGTTTGATTAAATTTATCGATACAATAGGCGGATTGCCTATTTATATTGAAAAAGATATGCACTATCATGACAATACTGCCGGATTGCATATTGATTTAACCCAGGGCCAACACACTTTAAACGGTGTACAAACAGAAGGATATTTGAGATTTAGAAAAGATGCTTTGGGTGATATTGGCCGTATAAGACGTCAACAATGGTTCTTTAATGCTTTAACGGCAAGGTTGAAAGAGCCCTCTGTTCTTGTAAAAATTCCAGAAGTTTTAAAAGTAATGCCAAAATATATTGAAACGGATTTGTCTGTTTATGAACTTTCTCAGTATGCTGCAATGATTAAAGCAATAGATGTTTCCTCAATTCAAGTCGCAACACTTCCCGGTACTCCTTCCACAAAAGGGGTTATAAGCTACTGGATTTTAGATCCGGACAAAACTCAAGAAATTATAAATAAACTTGTTTATAGGGATAAATCTGCACCTTTAAATGAAGCTTTGGATGTAGGTATTTTATACACACCTTCAAAAGAAGCTATTGCAAGAGATTTAAAAATGCATCTTGAACAAAATGGCGCTATTGTAAAAATGCAAAACAGAAATAAACTGACTCATGACCATATTGCCGTACACAATCTTGATGTATCAGGCGAGATGATAGAACAATTAAAAAAATCTATTCCTGAAATGCAGGAAAAACAGACTGTTTATGATCCTGTTGGTTTTAACAAAGCTGCAAAAGATTTTACAGTTATACTTGCAGGTTCTTAAAACCCTCAAAAATCCTATAATCGGTTGAATTTAACCCCTTTAATATTATTCTTATGATTGATTTATTTACCCTCATTGTGTAAGAGAATTTTATATATGTTGTCGAATTTGAATGAAAAATATCTTTTAAAATTTATGTCAAACTTAAATTCAGGTGTTGATAAAAATGTTTCCCTGATAGAGCTTTTAAATTCTTTTGGCGTAAAAATTGCATTTAATGATGAAAATCCGGTATATGATATAATTGATAAATTAGAATACTGCGGAATTTGTTATGAATAAGAAAAAAATTAATTTTATTGTCTACGCTTTAATTTTTATATTTGTCTTTGCGGTAATTATATATGCGGGTAAATTTTATACATTCGGCAAATTTATAATGGGGGTTGAGTATAAAACTTTTGATATAAGGCAAAATATCATTTTGCCGCACAAAAAAAATAACGACAATATTGTCATAATAGCGGTGGATGATCCAAGTTACGAATACATTGCGGAAAAATTTGGCACTTGGCCTGTACCAAGAGGTTTTTGGGCAAAGTTAATTAACGGTTTAGAAAAAGCACACCCTAAGTTTATTGCATTTGATTTGCTTTTTACAAAGCGATTGGGAGCACTTGTTGAGGGCGATTTAAAGCTTGTTGATGCTGTAAAAGATAATCAAAATGTTTATCTTTCGATGAATTTTGATAACTATCCGCCACAGATAAGAAAACCGCCCATATTGCCTGAAAATCTTAAGATTAATCTTAAAAATGATGAAATAATTAAAAAAAGCCCTATATTAAACTTTAGTAATTGCAGAAATGCTATGGATGAGTTGCTTGAAGTTACATCTAATTTCGGCTTTATAAACGTTACGCGTGATGATGACGGAATTATAAGATATATCGCTCCTCTTTTTTATTATAGGGATGCCTACTATCCAAATTTAACAACATTAATTGCGCTTAAATATTTAAATATTGACCCCAATAAAATTTATATTCAAAATAATGCACTAGTGCTTGACGATAATCATAAAATTCCTCTTAATCCGGATGGGAGAACGATTGTAAACTGGTATGGCAGAGAAGGTACTTTTGAACACATTAGCCTGTGGGAAGTTGATGATGCTATCAATCGTGGTGATTTGAAATATCTGAAAGAAAAGTTTGAAAACAAAATAATTTATATAGGCACAACGGTTACTGCTTTGGCTGATATTAAAAGTACTCCTGTGTCGTTTATGTATCCCGGTGTTGAAACTCATGCGACATTTTTAAATAATATTTTGGATAATAATTTCATATCTCATTTTAGTTTTAAGGCAGATTTATTGGTTTCGGCAATCCTTTGTTTTATTATCGGTTTTTGTATTTTAAGGTTTGAATCTGTTCTTTACTCTCTTTTATGTTCTATAGCGGCAGTTATTGTGTATTTAGTGATAACAGTTGTTGTTATGGAATTTTTCAATGTTTGGCTTGGTATAGTTTTACCCCTTATTGCCGCAACATTAATTTTTATAGCGGCATATATTACAAAATATTTGTTGAAATCCAAGGATTACGAACATACATATAAACTTGCCGTAACTGATGGACTTACTGAAATGTATAACCACAGATATTTTCAAGAACAAATGATAATGAATGTGGAAAATGTTACAAGATATGGTGGCAATTTTTCTTTAATATTAATTGATATTGATTTCTTTAAAAAGTTTAACGATAAACATGGGCACCAAAGCGGTGATGCTGTTTTAAGACAAGTTGCACAAACCATTAAGAAAAACATAAGAACAAGCGATATTGCATGCAGATATGGCGGCGAAGAAATGTCTATAATCCTTACAAATACCAATAAGGATGATGCAAAAATTGTTGCAAAAAAAGTTTGGAGCGCAGTTCGTGAAAGAAAATTTGAACTTGCAGACGGCAACTGGGCAAATGTTACAATAAGCGTGGGCGTTGCATCTATGCCCAACAATGGTTCAAATCCACAAGAATTAATTGATTATGCTGATAAATGTTTATATGTCGCAAAACAAAACGGGCGCGATCAGGTTGTTAGTGAAATTAATCAAAATCAACCTTAATTTGCGCATGATTTTTATTCGTAATATAATCTATTCAAAAGAATTTGAAAGGTTATTATATGGTTAATTCGGTTGTAATAGTGGGCAGAGTTGGTCAAGACCCCGAGATGAAGTATTTTGAAAGCGGTAAAGTTCGCACAAGTTTTTCGGTTGCGGTAAACCGTTGGAATCCTCGCACAAAAGAAGAAACAACCGATTGGTTTAACGTTGAAGTTTGGGACAAACAAGCTGAAATTGTTGGCGAATGGGTTAAAAAGGGTCGTTTAGTCGGCGTTGAAGGCAGGCTCGCCGTTAATAAATGGCAGACACCGGATGGCGAAATGGCTGAAAGATATCTTATTCGCGGTACAAATGTCCGTTTGATGGGTTCTAAAAAAGACGAGAATTAAAAAATGATTTTATCTAGCACGATTGGTATTATTGCGGACGATTTAACAGGTGCAAATGACACTGCGTTGCAATTTTTTCTAAAAGGTTCAAATACTGAAATCCTTTTGGACTACAATGATGAATTGCAAAATCACATTAATGTCGGTACTTGGGCTATTTCTACAGAATCAAGAAATATTGACAAAAATGATGCTGCAAAAGTTGTTTATGATATAGCAAATACTTTTAAAGAAAAGTTAAATGTTGAACATTTCTATAAAAAAATTGACTCTACTTTACGTGGCAATATAACATATGAAATTTTTGCCGCACTTGAAGCGACAGGAAAAGAAGCTGCTGTTGTTGTTCCGGCGTATGTGCAAGAGGGCAGAATTACAATAGGCGGTTATCAACTGTTAAAAGGCGTCCCTATTGAGCGAACGGATGCCGCGCGCGATCCAGGTGCTCCTATTTACGAGTCTTATGTGCCTGACATTTTAAAAAAACCTTTGGGTGATAATGCAAAAAACATGGTAGCATCTATTGAACTTAATGTTGTAGCAAAAGGTGCAGGTCCAATAGCTCAAAAGTTGAATGAGCTTATAAATGCGGGTAAAAAAATAATTGTGGCGGATTGTGTCTCTACTATTGATTTTGAACAAATAGTTCTTGCTATGCAAAAATCCCCCTACGATATTCTTCCTTGCGGTTCTGCCGGTTTAGCGCAAGCATTGGCACCTGTGTGGCTTGGGGATATTAAAGCGAATAAAACAACAAAGAAAGTTCCCAAACTGCCAAAACTTATTCTCTCTGGCTCTGCTACAACCCTAAGTGCTCTGCAACTTCAGAAACTTGAGGATGAAGATGACTACTCGAATAAGTCGTATTATTTACGTTTGACCCTGAAGGATATAATAAACGGGGTTAGCGACAGTCTTATAAGGCGAGTTTGCGAAAATTTGGTGCAGGATAATATTGTTGTTGTCCATGTGTCAGATATTTTGGAAGAAATTAAAACTGATGATGCAAAAAATCTCTTAATTGACGAAGGTATTACAAAAGAGGCACTTTCAACTAAAATTACCTGCTATTTAGCAGAGCTTGCAAGAGAAATTAAAAAGTGCAGTGAATTTATTTTAATTACAATAGGCGGTGAAACTTCTCATGCATGTTGCAATGCTATAGGTGCAAAATATTTACAGGTAGTAGATGCTATTTTACCTGCAATACCCCTTTGCATTGATTCGAGCGCACAACTAATTGTTACAAAATCAGGTAATTTGGGCACAGCAACAACTCTTGTTGAAATTGTTCAATATTTGGAGCACCATGAAAATGTATAAAATTGCAATTACAACAGGCGACACAAAGGGAATTGGGGCTGAAATCACCAAAAAAGCTCTTGATTTTTTATCATTAGACCCTAAAGAAGTTTTAATTATAGGGCAGAAAATTGATGACAGGTATGAGACCATCGAAGTAGATGATTCAATAAACGGTGAATTTTGTTACAACGCTCTTGAGATAGCTGCGAATTTAGCAAAAGAAGGAAAAATAGGGGCTATTGTAACTGCACCCGTTTCTAAGTTTGCTCTGCTTGAGGCGGGTTATGATTTTTCCGGACAGACTGAAGTATTGCAAAGACTTTTTCAAAAACAAGCCGAAATGCTTTTTATTGCTGATGATTTTAGGGTAATGCTCTTAACTCGCCATCTTGCTCTTAAAGATGTCAGGATTACTCAAGAACTTATATTGGATAAAGTTCCGAGACTTAATGACTTTTTGATAAATTACTGTAAAATTCAAAAACCTAAAATTGTCCTTTGTGCACTAAATCCGCATGCAGGCGAAAATGGAATGTTAGGTTTTGAAGAAAATGAGATTTTTATACCTGCGGTCAAAAAGTTAAATGAACAGGGCATTGATATTGAAGGGCCAAAAAGTGCTGATGCACTTTTTGCCGCTGTCGGTAAGAAGTATTTAAATTCTCAAAAACAAGAGTATGATGCAATTATAGCTTGCTACCATGACCAAGGGCTTTGCCCTGTTAAGGCTTTAGCTTTTGATAAGACTGTAAACACAACAATCGGTCTAGATGTCATAAGAACTTCACCTTCTTGTGGTACGGCTTATGATATTGCAGGAAAAGGAATTGCAGATCCAAGCAGTATGATTGAAGCAATTAAGTTGGCATACAAACTTAATAAATCTTAATAAATACCTACTACAACTGTAAAAAATAAGTTATAATTAAAATGTGAAGTTTAGTTAAGATTGAGTTGTTATGTCATTTAACATTAACGGACCTTCAAATATTCCTTCAATCCAAGAAGCGCAGAGTATGAAAAATAACGGCGGCGGTGGAAATTTGGGCTATTTTATGCGCCAAGACAGCGACGAGGTGATAAAATTTGTTGATAATCAAGAAGAAGATTCTTTTGAAAAATCGGCAGACGATATTGTTGATGACGAGCGATTTTTAAGTTTGTTTGATAAATTAATCAGATTTATAAAGAAAATTTGGAAAAATATTGTAGATTTTTTTACTCCGAAAACAGAAATTAAAAAAGACGAATTTGTTAAAAAATAATTTGACTTTGCTTTTTTAAACCTTAAAAACAAGCTATGAAAAGTTTGTTCGATTTGTTTATAAAAAAGTCAACTTGCGCGCATACACATGCGCTGATAAGTACAAACGAGGGCTATTGCCCTGATTGTGGTGCGTATCTGAAAAAATATTTTTATATAGTTCGCTGTTCAAGATGTGATGTCAAAAGAGAAGCAAAAGTATATTTTGGTGAAGTTTTACCAAAGGAAAAATTTTGTACAAATTGCGGTTCGAAAGATTATTATATTGAAAAATTAGATACAATAAGTTTTATCGACATCCCATATGCAATTCACACAAAAGAAGTTATCGTGCCGGAACAACTTGATTTTGTAAGTGCACAAATTTGGGTTGACGAGAATAAAACAAAGCCCGTTAAATATTTAACGGGCAGTGTCTAGTTTATAAATTTTCTTCAAAACCCGGGGAGCGCTCGGGCAAGTTTTGATACCCTTTGTTTGAAACAACGAATTTTCTTATATAAGTGCTTGTATAATTGCCTTTTTCAAACAATTTTTTAATTACATTTTCTCTCTCAACAAGTGGGTGAGATATTGCTTGCAGCTCAGGTTTTTCTTCGCTTAATTGTGTCCATACGGCAGCTTCAAGTGTCCAAGCATATGTTTCTTCATTTAAAGAGTTTAGCTCATCCTGATGAATTGCTTCGTGTGCTAAAAGGGCTGCAAGTGCCTCTTTGGGTGCACTTTGATGTTTCTTGTTTATATAAATATAAAGCTTATTATTTTTTTTCCAACCCAGTGCATCAAAATTAGTATATGCAGGATTAATTTCAGACAGATTTTTAAACTCGATTTTAATTGGTTTTGATGTTAAATTTTCCCCTAAAATTGCTTTTCTTGAATATTCACCACTGGTTTCTTTCAACAGTTCAAGTGCTTCAATTACATTTGTATCTTGAGTACTTTTTTTGTATGTTTTGAATAATTCGTCACTTACAGGTGCACTTGGTGCTTTTGGGGGTTCAACTATACAATGTGCTAATGGCATTGAACCAAAAGACAAAATTAGTGTCAAAACTCCATATAGTGCAATTTTTTTATACTTTTTCATAATACTCATCCTCAAAAAACTCAACTTACAAAACATTATGACATATTTATTTTATAAGGAAAGTTTTTCGAAAATCTAAATTTCACTTCTTTGCTCTTGAGTGCCGTTAGATAGATTTTTAACCGTATAGAAACCTTTTTCTATTTCATCTTCTCCTAAAATTATTGCATAATTTGCAATTTTTGCAGCTTTTTCAAGCTGTTTTGCAAATTTGCGGTTTTGCATGTCAAAATCACAGCTAAGGCCTTTGCGTCTTAATTTTTTGCAAAGTTTCATTGCTTCTTTGGGGTATTTTGAAACAATAAAATAGTCAAGTTTTTTCTCGTCAACTTTTTGTACAAGTTCAAAAAGTCTTTCCACTCCCATTGCCCAACCGACAGCCGGTGTTGGTGTACCACCAAGCATTTCAACAAGACCGTCATATCTTCCACCACCGCAGACTGCACTTTGAGAACCAAGCAAGTTACTTTTTATTTCAAAAACGGTTCTGTTGTAGTAGTCAAGTCCTCTTACAAGCATTTTGTTGCGCGTGTATTTTATGTTTAGCGCATCTAAAAGCTTTTGGACTTCTTCAAAATGTTGAGCACAATCTTGACAGACGTAATCGCTTAAAATGACTTTTTTTATTTCGTCAAGTTCAAAAATCTTTTGACAATTTTCGTCTTTACAATCAAGCATTCTTAAAGGGTTTTTTTCGTATCTTACTTTGCAGTCGTCGCAAAGTTTATCTAAATATGGCTTTAGTGCTTCTTTTATTGAATTCCTGTATGCTTCGCGACATTTTGGACAACCAAGAGTATTAAGCTCTACTTCAAGGTTATCTACACCTGTTGATTTTAAAAATTCTTCTGCCATAAGTATGGCTTCAGCGTCTGCTGTGGGGTCTTCTACCCCAAAGAGCTCTATTCCTATTTGGTGGAATTGTCTTTGCCTACCTGCTTGCGGACGTTCATAGCGAAACATCGGACCAAAGTACCAAAATTTTTGCGGAGGAGATTGTCTTGAAATATTGTGCTCAATGTACGCTCTTACAACTCCTGCCGTATTTTCTGGGCGAAGAGTGATTGAACTTTCACTTTTATCTTTTCCTCCGACTGAGAATGTGTACATTTCTTTGTTAACAATGTCGGTTGAATCGCCAACACCTCTTTTAAAGAGTTCTGTTGCTTCAAAAATAGGTGTTCTTATTTCTTTATAATTGGCATTTTGAAAAATATCTTGCGCATTTTGCTGAATTTTTTGCCAAGTTAGTGTGTCAAGCCCTATTATATCTTTTGTCCCGCGTTGTGCTTTAATCATACTTCTTTCCTTAAATCTTAAGATTATCTTACTATAAAATTATAATTTAATCAGCAAATTGATAATTTTATAGATTTTTTTTAATTTACTTTTAGGACAAGATGACAGTAAAAGAGTTATGTTTTTTATGATGTTTTCTTTGTCGGAAATCTCAGGCAAAAGTAATTCGTAAGGCGTTATTTTGAAAGCTTTACAAATTTTATCTATTGTCTCTGCCGTAGGCTGATAGCGGTTTCTTTCAATATTTGAAAGTCCTTGTATGCTGATGTCAATTTTTTCGGCAAATTCTTCCTGAGTTAAGTT
>CALUYC010000069.1 GCA_944324895.1 Candidatus Gastranaerophilales bacterium | reverse complement strand
TAGGTAATTGCTTGTATGAAGTAAAAGTACCGCTTACAACAGAGGTTATAACTTCTTCATGTGTAGGTGCAAGGCACATTTTATTTCCATGCCTGTCGGAAAATCTTGCAAGCTCTTTTCCGTAAACTTCCCATCTGCCTGATTTTTCCCAAACTTCAGAAGGCTGTACAAAAGGCATTAAAAGCTCTTGAGCGCCTGCTGCGTTCATTTCTTCTCTTATAATTTTTGAAACTTTTGCTATGACTCTTTGCATTAGGGGAAGATAGCTGTATATGCCTGATGTAAGTTTTTTAATATATCCTGCTCTCACCAATAGTTTATGGCTTATAGCCTCTGCATCGTTTGGGAATTCCCTTAAGGTTTGAACAAAAAGTTTTGACATTCTCATAATAATTAATAGCCTCCAAAGTGGTCACAAGTAGTATGTTTGTAAATAAAATTATTTGATATAAGCATTATAGCAACAAAGTAGAGAAAACCGCAAAAAAATAAAGTTTTTTAACAAAAAACACTACTTAAGTTGCCACAAAGTAAAGTTTTAGTCTATTATTGTTTAAGGAGTTTTGTGCTTATGGAAATTTTTACAAATGTCGTGTTTTACCTTCTTGTTTTAATTGTTATAACTTCAATAATTGTAATACTCATATCAAAACAGACAAAAGTGTATTTATGGAGCACAATAACGACTTTTAGTGCAATAGCCGGACTTTACATAATACTTAAATCACCTGTAATGTTTGTTGTGCAAATTATATTTTTTATACTTGGTACAGGATTAATTTTATTCCTTGGCGCATCAGATTTTAAAGCTGAAGATAAATTTAGTTTAAACCTTGGTACAAAAACTTTTTTGACACTTTTGTTTTTGGGAACATTTGTACTTTTGGGTGCTCCTTTTTTAATACAGCAAATCAAAGCACAGATAATAAGCGGCTTTTGTATAGAGCATTTTTTCCCTTCGATAAATTCTTTTGTAAATTTGGTTTTAATACTTTTTTCAATACTTATAATTGCACTGCTTAGCGGATTTTACACAATAGCGTTTTGGAGAAAAAAATGACTTATCAAATGGTTTATGCAGCTATGATAATTTTTTGCGCAGGATTATTTTTAACCGTTGCGTCAAAAAATATATTAAAAATATTTACAGGTCTTTTAATTTCATACAGTGCAACAATCTTGCTTTTACACATTTCAAGCAATCCCTTTAATATAACTTTTTGCACCATATTATCAATTCTTGCACCTGTTATAACTTTTATTGGCGTATTTATAATAACTAAAATATACAAAAAGTTTAAAACCCTTGAAGCTAATAAAATAGAAAAAATCATAAAGGAAGAAAAATGATAGACATTTTAACACTTGTTTATATCATGATTTTTATTCCCTTGCTGTGTATGGCGGGTATAACACTTGTAAAACTGGCAAAATTACAAATTCCGCAGTATGGAATTTTTATATCAAGTTTGGTTTCATCAGCGGCAGTTTTTTTAATTTCTATTTTACTTTTGGACTACACAATAACTTATCAAGGCTACACACTTGAGAACAATTATCCCATATGCGTTATACAAAACATCCCCCTTTATTTTGGCATCTATGCAGATAATTTAAGTGCAATTTTTACCACGTTACTTTGTCTTATGTTTTTAATGGCAAATATATTTTCATACAGATATTTAATACAAAACAAACAAGGTTTTGAAAGGTTTTATATATACTTAAATATCTTACAGTTCTTACTTTTATGTTTTTTTATAAGTTCAAATTTAATTCAGTGTGTTGCTTTTCTTATGGTTATAAGTCTTTTAGAATATCTGTTTGCAAACTTTTATTTTCAAAAACCGCAAGCACAAATAAATTCTAAAAAAGTTTTTGAAATAAATGTCTTTGCTGATTTTATTTTGCTAATTGCATCGATTGCATTTCTGTACTTTTCAACACTTACTCCAGATACCGTCAGTATACCGACTTTGGGTTTTAACAATATAAATTCTTTGGGCTTATACTCTTTTGCAAGTTTAAATCCGTTAATCTTTGCTTTTATCTGTATTTCGTTTATAATCGGCGCACTTATAAAAAGCGCACAGTTCCCTTTTTCACCAAAAGTTTATCTGTGTTCTTGTGCTCCAAACCCTGCTTTTTCTCTAATTATAAGCCCTATAATGCTTGCCTTGGGCATATTTTTGCTTTTAAGATTGTACCCTCTTTTTAATCTGACACCTGCGGTTTTTGAAATTTTAAAAATTGCGGGCATAATTACTGCACTACTTGGTGCGTTTGTTGCACTAAAAGAAAATAATATAAAAAATATTTGCTCTTGGATGGCAGTTTCACAAACAGGTATTGCACTTTGTGCTCTTGGTTTTAAAATGTATGGTACAAGCATATTTTACTTATTGTGCGCAGGTTTCGGAACCGCCTTAATTTCATATACGCTTGATATGATAAGCTATTCAACAGGTTCTCAGGAAAACATAAAATTTTTAGGCGGACTGAGAGAAAAGTTACCCCTTGTTGCATTTGCCTTTTTAATTGGTGCAATTTCGGTTTCAGGCTTTATTTTTAGTGGTTTTTACTCGCGAGCAATAATACTTAGCAATCTTTTTAGTGCAGGAAATTTCACTTACTTGATCTTAATTTTGTTAACCTCGTTTGCAACATCTTTTTATTTATTTAGAATGTATTTCAGAATTTTTGAAGGAGACTACAGGGGTACGATTGAACCAAAGAGAATTGGCAGGGCAATGTATTTTGTAATTTTTGTGTTGACGGCATTAACAATACTGTTTGGACATATACTCATCAAACATGTTAATTTTTCGTTTGCACTTATTGGTTACAACAAAACAGCAGCTTTAAATCCTTTTGTTAATGTTATTGCGTTTTTAATAAGTGCTATGGGATATTACTTGGCATATAACATATATTATACAAAAAGACTGACCTCAATAAGAATAAGAACTGTAAGAAAGCTTGCTTCACAACATTTTTACATGGATAGTTTTATAGATTTTATTTTTAGGGATTTTATTATTTTTATCTCAAAAATATTTGCATTTTTCGAAAAATATATATTAAATTTTATCTACTCATTACCTTCGGTAACTGCAAGATTCGTTTCTTATTTAACAATTAAATTTGAAGCAAGAAATATGAACTCTCAGTTTTTCATTATTATTTTGTGGATAACTTTAATATTATTGTTAACTTCTGTACTTTATTTTAAAACGGGGATAATAAGATAATGGAGAATTTTATAAGCACAATTATTTTTACTCTTTTACCGCTTTTTGCAGGGCTTATTATCTTTTCGGGGTTTTTTAAAAACAATACCGTCGTAATAAGACGTTTTGCGAAATATTTTAGTGCATTGTATTTTATCTTTGCAGCATACGAATTTTTCAACAGAAACACAAACTCGGAATTTGGCAATGTTTTTTCAAGTTCTTTTTACATACTAAGCAGCTCCACAGGAGGATTAAGCATAGGTTTTGATACAATAGGCAGTATTTTTGCCTTGCTTATAAGTTTTTTAATTCTCATTTGTTTTGTTATGGCAAAAAGCGCAGTTAGCTCTAAACAAAGACTCTTTTATTCTTTTGTTTTGTTTTTTGAATCTGCAATTTTAGCAGTTTTATCTTCACAAGATTTTTGCATATTTTGTGCGGCAATAATTTTTGCAGCACTTTGTGCATATATTTTAGTGTTTAATTTTTCACCAATACGTGCAAGAAAAGAAACAAAGGAATATCTCGTTTTAAACTCTTTTGCAGTGTTTATTTTGTGCGGGGCATTTGCTCTTGTTTATGCGATTTTGAAATACAATTCTCTTGAGGCTAATCTTTTAAACTTTACATATTCATCTTCTGATTTATCTGGCACAATTCAGCTTATATTGTTTTTTGCTTTCCTTTTAATAAGTGCTGTAAAAATACCGTTTTTTGGATTTCACAGACCACTTTTGGGAATTATAACAAATTCAAATGCAGCATTGTCGTGCATATTTCTAAGTGAATTTATTTTGGGCTTTTTTATCCTTATAAAATTTAATATGTATATTTTAAAAGACATTTTTCAAATATTCTCGCCCTCCCTTGCAATGCTTTCAATATTTAACTTATGTTATTTTGCTACACTTGCAATCGGCGAAAAAGATTTAAAAAAATCGTTTGGCTATTTTTGTTTTTCACAAAGCTCGATTGCCCTCTGTGCGCTTTGCTCTATAAGTATAGAGGGTATTTGCGGTGCAATATTTCAATGTATATCTCAAAGTCTTATTCTCTTAGGTTTATTTGGATGCTACTGTTTTGCTTCGCAAATATTTAAAACAACAAAATTGCCATTTATGGGTGCACTTGCACCTGTAGCACCAAAACTTGCCGCGTTCAGTTTTATTTTAACACTAGCAGGAATTGGCTTGCCTTTTACTTCAGGCTTTAGTGCAAAATTCTTATGTATTTTGGGCGGTTTTTCTACACAAGTGTATTCGCAAAATATCATTTGGGTTTGTAACTTATTCATACTTCTAGGTTTTGCCTTGGGCGCGTTTTATTTAATATCAACGTTTCAAAAAATCTTTTTTGGAGCAGATGAATGTAAAGATTGCAAAGTTACCGACCTGTTAAGACACAGAACACTTGCACTCGCTGTTTTAACTTTTTGTATAATAACACTTGGTGTTGCACCATATATTTTAACCGGTTCAATTACTAAATACGCAGATATGATTGTTTCATCATTCTTAATGTAAGGAGAGAGTATGTTTTTCTTTGACAATTTTATAATTACACAAAGAACGCTTTATATGATTTCAGGCTTTATTATATTATTTTTAGGAACTGTCATAAATTTTGCCCTTGGCGGGTTATTTAATAAAAAATCTCAAAAGTTTTCAAATATCTTAACAATAACAACCCTTATACTTTCCTCTCTATCCTTTTTACCGTTTTTGTTCGGTTTTTTAAATCCTTACAGCATAAAATCAATTTACTTTTTTAATAAACACATTGCTTTTGGCGGACTTGAAATATTTTTGTGTTTAATTTCACAACTTACAATACTTATCTTATTTTTAATTTCCAAAAAACACCTTAAGGCAATGCGTTTTAAACAATATTACTTTAATTCATTATATCTGTGCAGCGCATTGGCTATTGATTTGCTTGTCATTTCAAGAGATTTTATAGCATTTATATTATCACTTGAAATAATCGGCATTTGCGCCTTATTTATAATTTTAGCCTTTAAAAACAGAAATGTTTTTTACAACGCTTTTAAGTATCTTGCATTTTCTTTTGTTGCCACTATTATTATGATTTTTGCTTATATAATTTCAAACGCTTTTACAATAAATTACGGTGCACTGCCCGTTTGTGCAAAAATTTTATTCATAATTGCACTACTGATAAAAGGCGGCTTTGCGCTAACTTTTTCTTGGGGACAGCAAAACATAGCAAAACAAAATTTTACAGCTTTTGCGTACATAAATACAGTGATTTTCTTTGCATACTTAATGGCATTACACAAAACAGTGCATACTATATTTGAAACAGGGAGTTTTGCCCAAATATTTTTTGCGCTATTTTTTATATCTTGCGCAATTCTAAGCTCATTTAAAATTTTAAGGACACAAAACTTCAAAGATTATGTTTATCTCTTAAATACAGCAAATTTCAGCATCTTGGGTTTTTTATTTTTTATACAAAATATTCAAATCCACACTGCTGCAATACTTTTAACCATAAATGCTTTAATTGCAAATTTTGGACTTTTGAGTGCAGGCAGTATAATTAGCACAAACAGAGTTTCTAACTTAGATTATGAAAACTTTAACGGAATTTGTTATTCAAACCCTTTATTCTGCAATCTTTTAAGTATAGTTATTTTTATATCATCAGCAATAGTTCCAACAGGAATATTTGTATCCAAATT
>CALUYC010000068.1 GCA_944324895.1 Candidatus Gastranaerophilales bacterium | reverse complement strand
ATGGACGTTATTGCTCAAGAAGCAACAAGAGCAGGTGCATACTATGTTAACCGCAGATGGCTTGGCGGTATGATGACAAACTTTGAAACTATCCGCGGTCGAGTTAACAAATTAAGAGAGCTTGAATCTTTTATGGAATCAGGTCATGCGCAAAAATTGCCTAAAAAAGAAGTTGCACAATTAAACAGACAACTTTCAAAACTATCAAAAACATTAGGCGGTATCAAAGAAATGAAAGGTATGCCTGATATGCTTTTTGTAGTTGACCAAAAGAAAGAACTTATTGCAATTCAAGAAGCAAACAAATTAAACATCCCTGTTATTTGTCTTGCTGATACAAATGCAGATCCTGACGGTATTGACTACATTATCCCAGGCAATGATGATGCATTGCGTTCAATTAAATTGGTTGCTTCAAAATTAGCAGATGCAATTTTAGAAGGTAAGGAACTAAGACAAAACAAAGCTGCTGAAACTAAAAAAATTGAAAAAATCGAAGCAGCAGATGCTAATGTTACAGCTGAATAATAAAGGAGTAAAACTATGGAAATAAAAGCCTCTATGGTAAAAGAACTTCGTGATAAAACCGGTGCAGGTATGATGGATGCCAAAAAAGCGCTTGTTGAAGCACAAGGTGATATGGAAAAAGCCGCAGAAATCCTAAGACAAAAAGGCATCGCTTCTGCTGATAAAAAAATGGGCAGAATTGCAGCAGAAGGCGCTGTTGCTTCATTTATTGAAGATAAAGTCGGTGCTATGGTTGAAATGAACTGCGAAACAGACTTTGTTGCTAAAAACGAAAACTTCAAAGACTTAGCTAATATGATGGCTCAAGCTGTTGCTAAACTTAACCCCAAATCTGTTGAAGAAATGCTTGAAATGGATTGCCCTGTTTGCAAAAAGAAAATAGATGATGTTATTAAAGAACAAATTGCAAAAATCGGTGAAAAAATTACTATCAGAAGATTTGTTCGCTATGATGCAGCTTGCTGTGTTTCAACATACATTCACAACGGCAAAATCGGTGTATTGTTGGAAACAAAATGTGAAGGCGCATGTTCAGATGAAACAAAAGCTATTGCAAAAGACATTTGTTTGCACATTGCTTCAGCAGCTCCGGAATTTGTTTCTAGAGATCAAATTCCCCAATCCGTAATAGATGAAGAAACAAGAATCGAAATGGGTAAAGAAGACCTTGCTAATAAACCTGAAGCAATTAGAGCAAAAATTGTTGAGGGTCGTGTAAACAAGCAAATGGCACAAAAAGTTCTTTTGGAACAACCCTTTGTTAAAAACCCTGATGAAACCATTGAACAATTAATAAAAGGCAAATTGTCAATCGTTAGATTTGACAGGTTTGTTCTTGGTGAAGGTTTAGAAAAAAGACAAGATAACTTCGCTGAAGAAGTAATGAACCAAATAAAAGGCTAGTAAATTTTAACACATATTAAATGCCCTTGCATATGCGGGGGCATTTTTTTGTACATGACAAATGTTAATGGTAAAATAGGACTATGTTTGAAGTTAAAATAGAAACGAATTTTTCTGCCGCACATCATTTGCTTAATTATAAAGGCAACTGTGAAAATCAACATGGGCATAACTGGAAGGTTGAAGTATATGTGCGTGGGTGTGAGCTTGATAAGTCAAATATTCTTGTTGATTTTAAAGTTCTAAAAAAATGTGTGAATGAGATTATTGACTATTTAGATCACACTGACATTAATGAATTGCCCGAATTTCAAGGTATTTCACCAAGTTCAGAGATTATCAGTAAATTTATTTACAACAAGGTTAAGGAAAAATTTTCAGGTGTTTCGCGCGTTAATGTTTGGGAAACACCTACATCAAGAGCGTCTTATTGGGAGTAAGGAGTTATAATGCATATACTGCAAGCAATTATTGTAGGTGCTGTGCAAGGTATCAGTGAATTTTTGCCGATTTCAAGTTCAGCACATATTGTTTTTTCTCAATCGATTTATAAACTTGTGACAGGTTCGCAATTTCTAAATGAAGTAGGCTCTGAAGAAATATTTTTCGATATTATGGTACACCTTGCAACACTGTTTGCTGTGTTAATATTTTTTAGAAAAGATATTATTGATATTGTAAAAGCCCTTTTTAACGGTTTAAAAAACAAAGACTATTCTAATTCTGACTTTAAAACGGCTGTGTTTATACTCGCTGCAACACCAATTACCTGTATTGTTGCGCTCATTTTAAAAGAGCCTACGCATGCACTTGTTGAAAACCCTAAAATAGTGAGTTTATTTTTGATTGTTACAGGCTTTATTTTGTTTTTCAGCGAAAAATTAAAACAACAAAATAAAGATATGAACTTAAAAACAGCGCTTTGGACCGGTTTAGCGCAAGGACTTGCAGTGTTTCCGGGGCTTTCTCGCTCGGGTTTAACTATTGCAACTCAAGTATTTTTGGGTATGGACAGAGTTAAAGCTGCTAGATTTTCATTCTTGATGAGTATTCCGATTATTTTGGGCGCGTCAATGGCATATCCCTTGCTTGAAATAGACTTTTCGCAGATGGCAAAGTTTAATTACAGCGCAATATTTTGGGGATTTTTAACTTCCTTTGTCGTAGGCTATTTATGTGTTAAATATTTTATGAAACTTTTGGGTAAAGTTACGCTTAAATGTTTCTCGTATTATTGCGTTGTTGTTGGGGTTCTGATGTTTGTACTATTTTCAGTCTGCCATCGTCTTTAATTATAAGCTCATCTTTATCCTGACGTGACTTTAAGTAGTCTATCATTGTCTTATCTTTGTCAAAGTTAAATTTTTCAACCTCACCTTTTGGCATCATATCAGGATATTCCTTGCCGTTCGCCAAAAAGCTGTCAAGGGCAACCGTATACATTTTTGTTTTTGAAGGATTGTTAACGTCAACAACGGTTTCTTTGCCTTCTTTATCTACAAAACTCAAATGCAGCAGTTTGCCGTTAGAGTCTATTGTGTATTTAACACCACTGCATTGCAATAATCCCGGGTAGCTGTCAACTGAGCCAAATGATCTTTGTGCAGCGTCTTTTATTGCTGATACAATTTGTTCTTCACTCATTTGAGTTTTTATCAGTTCATTTTTCATTGGTGCAGACTCTTCAACATCGCGCTCTGTTAGTTTACCGATTTGAGGAACTTTTCGTATGTTTGCACTGTTGATTATTGCTATATCGGTATTAAGTGCCTTGCACATTGAATCTGCCACCATGCCTGTCCAAGCACTTGGTGTAATTTTTCTGTTTTCTGGCATTGGGTTAATTTCTTTAATTGTGCCAACAGCTGGCGAACTGCCTATTTCAGAGTCTTTTATTCTTTCGACAATAGAGTTTTTGTTTCTGTTTGTTTCTATAACAGAATTTGAAACACAGGTTAAAATGCCATTAACGTCAAATTCTGCATTTAAGATGCCATAGTTCTGTGCATTTTGTCCTGTTTGCAGTATAACCACCGGTTGGCCCGATTTGCTTCTTACAAGGTTTTCTCCTTCTTTTACACCTTCAATTTTGTCATGCGAGTGGCCACCTACAATAATATCTACGCCATCGAGCTGGCTTGCAAGTTTTTCGTCAAGATCTTTGCCGATATGTGATAAGATTATAATTTTATTTACGCCTTGTTTTCTTAATTTATCTATTTCAGCTTGCGTGTTTTCTACTGTTTGTTCAAATCCCATAACATCTAATTCGGGGATTTTTTCAACTGCAACTACTGTTTTTAAGTCTATTGGCGAAAGACCTATTATACCGTATTTGTTTCCGTTTTCTTCTTTAACAAATGAACTTACCGTTCCTTCCAAGCTCTTTCCGTCTTGTGTTTTTATGTTTGAAGTTACGAATTTTGTGCCTATTGTACCCTTAATTGTATCAATAAAAGACTTTGTACCTGCGTCGAGCTCATGGTTGCCTATTGCGCAAGCGTCAAAACCCATATAGTTCATAAGGTTTAATATTAAATTATTTTTCTTTGTATTTCCGCCGGACCAGCTGTCACCGGCAATCAGTTTAAGTGTATCCACATTTTGACCTTTTGTGCTCGAGTCAAATTGTAATGATGCACCTAAAATGCCGCCCATGTTATCTGTTTGTCCATGCCAGTCGTTAGTATAAAAAAGCTTTAATTTAGTTGTACCCTTGGGCGCTTGGGGTTCTTTTGGGTATATTAAATATTTTGAATTTATCTTTTCCATACCGCAATAAAACGCGTAAAGCTTAAAAATTGCCTCTATTGTGAAATTTTGTTAAAAAGGTCTAAAAATTCGGGAAAAGAAGTGTTTACCCAGCCGAAATCCTTAATATTTACAGGATTTTTAGACAAAAGACCGGCACAAAAGAAGCTCATTGCTAATCTGTGATCAAAATATGTTTCAACTTCGCAATTACCTTCAAATTCTTTATTGTCACCAAAAATTATAAAACCATCGGGTTTTTCTTCAATATTTACGCCTATTTTTTTAAGCCCTTGCGCAAGTGCACTTATCCTGTCAGATTCTTTGTTTCTTAAATCCTGTGCATCTTTAATTACGGTTTTCCCTTTTGCGCGTGCTGCCAATACTGCAATTATGGGCAATTCATCAATTAGTCTTGGTATAATATCGCCTGAAATCTCGCAAGCTTTGATATCAGGTGTATAAGAAACTTTTATATCACCTACTTCCTCGTTTGATATAATTTTTTTATCCAAGATTTTATAATCTACGTTCATTTTATCAAACACATCTATAATGCCTGTGCGCGTGTTGTTTAAACCGACATTTTTTATGATAATTTCGCTGTTTGGAACCGTTGCTGCCATTACCATAAAAAATGCAGCAGAGGATATGTCACCTGCTATTTCAATATCTTTTGGAGTAAGCTCGGACTTTTGAATATTTGTGTAAAAACCTTTATCACTATGCCCTGTTTGAATTTGTGCCTCTAAGTATTTAAGCATTTTTTCAGAGTGATTGCGTGATAGTGAATTTTCCCAAACGGTTGTTGCGCCATGGGTGTTCATTCCTGCAAGCAAAATACAGGATTTTACTTGAGCAGAAGCTATCGGGCTAAAATATTCTATTGGGGTTAAACTTGTACCATCTATTTCAAGCGGCGCTTTATAATTATTAGATTTAATTTTGGCTCCCATAAGGTTTAAGGGCTCAATTACACGTTTCATTGGGCGTTTGGATAAACTTTCGTCCCCGATTAGGGTGCATTTGAAGTCTTGAGCGGCAAGCAAACCCGACAATAATCGCATTGATGTTCCTGAATTTCCGCAATCAAGAGCATTTGCAGGTGCGGATAATTTTTTTGGAGCAATTAATTCCAGTGTTCTTTCATTTAGAAAATTAACCTCACAACCAAGTTGTTTGATAATTTTGAGTGTTGCATGACAGTCTGCTCCTTGTGAAAAATTAGTAATTTTAATTTTTCCGCGGCTTAGCGCACCAAAAATTAAGCTGCGATGTGATATTGACTTGTCGGGAGGTATGGTAATAACTCCCTTAAGTCCTTTGTTTGGTTTTTTGCTTATAATATTTGTCAAATTACTCACCAAGTGCAATTTCTTTTACGAAGTTAGGTACATCAAAAACCGCAGTTTGCATTCTTGCATTATACAATTTGCAGAGTTTTGCAATCTCATCCGCGCGTTCTTTGTTTACTTTTTTATGACAGTGCGGTATTTCAACATCATTAGAGCAAAAAGCCCATGACCAATAACCGCCCGGATATGTAGGAATTGGGCCACAGTATGGTGCAACATTTTTAAACACTTTTCTTAAAAGTTTATACATTTTGCTCATTTCATTTACGTTTGCAAACGGAGATTCCGACTGAGGTACAACAATTCCGCCCTCTTTTAGCGAATTTTTAACATTTGTGTAGAATTCTTCGGTAAATAACCCTTCACCTGGGCCCATAGGATCTGTTGAGTCAATTAGTACAACATCGTAACAATTTTTTTTATTTTTTATAAATTCTATTGCATCTTCAACGTAAACTTTGACTTTAGAGTCGTCAAGTTTAGATGCTATTGTTGGCAAGAATTTTTTGCTTGCCTCAATTACCATGCCGTCTATTTCGCACATTTCAACGCTTTTTACTGATTTGTGTTTAAGGACTTCTCTTACAGTTCCGCCATCTCCGCCGCCTATAACAAGTATATGCTCCGGATTTTTATGTGCAATAAGCGGAATATGGGCAATCATTTCATGATAGAAAAACTCATCACGCTCTGTTGTCATCATAAGTCCGTCAAGCGTTAACACATTGCCCAAACCTTTGCTTTTAAAAATTTCAACTTCTTGAAATTCTGATTTATCTTTAAATAATGTTTCTTCTCTTTCAATAGCTATTCCGTAGTGCAGCGGGTTTATTTCATGGTACATATAATAATCCTTTATTAAACTCTCTTAAACTATTATACAAAAAAGCAAATTATTTGCTATAATAATTGCAAGCTTATGAGAAATGTCATCCTTAAATCTTTTGAAGACTTTATTGCACAACCGTTGGGTGTTTTGCGCAAAAAAATCATTCAGATTGCAAATTTGAAGTCTGATTTTGTAAGTACAAAATCCGTTAATGTTGAGCTTATGGATGACACAATACAAGTAAATGTAATTAATAACGATAATGTTTATAATCTTTTATCGGCAGTTGTGTACAAAAAAAGACTGAACGAATTGAGAACCGCTAACTATGAAAATAAAACAAGCGAGTTTTTTGCTAAGCTCTCCAAATCTTAAGCAGTGTCCGCAAACTGATTTATGCGAGTTTGCTCTTTTGGGGCGCTCAAATGTCGGCAAGTCTACATTTATAAACACCTTGGTTAATAACCAAAAGTTGGCTAAAACTTCAAATACGCCAGGTAAAACAAGGTTGATAAACCTTTTTGAAATTCAAACAACATCAAAACCATTTATCATTGCGGACTTACCGGGTTATGGTTATGCAAAAGTTTCAAAAACCGAGCAGGCGCAATGGCAAAAAAATCTTGAAGAATATTTGCTTAATCGTTTAAATTTGACTTGCTGTGTTCAATTTGTTGATGCCCGTCATGACATACAGAAAAACGATTTTCAAATGCATGAATGGTTAAAAGTTAATAGAATTAAACATTTTGTTATACTTTCTAAGTGCGATTATATTTCAAGAAATGAAGCAGCAAAAAAAATCGCAGTAGTTAAAAAATATTTCATGTGCGATGTTTTACCTTTTTCCTCAAAAAACAGGTATTATGTTGATGATGTTTTAAATTACTTTGAAAATTTATGTAACATTTCTTAAATTCACATGCCCAATGTATAAAAAAATGTTATATTTTTGTTATGGAGAGTCCGATTTCAAGGAGTTGCATAAATGATTATGCTTTTAATCAAATGATTAAAGAGGCTCGTGCACTCCAAATTAAAGACACGCTTGTTAAAATAGGCGAATTAAATCGTTCTTACAGAGAAGATATATTAGATAAAGTCCTTGAAAATACTTCTAAATTCAGGGTTCAGGATAAGTTTAAAGCATTAAAAAATGCAGCAAAAAGTTCATAAATACAGATTAAAATTAACTAAATACGGTGAGTTAAAATACATTTCGCATTTGGATTGGCAAAACCTTATTATAAAAACCTTAAGGCGTTGTGAGCTGCCTTTGGTTTTAAGTGAAGGTTTTAATAAAATTCCAAAAACAGGCTTTTCGCCCGCACTTCCCTTGTTTATTGAAAGTGAGTGTGAGTTTGTTTATTTTCAAACAAAGGAGCCTTTGCCAACCAATTTTAAAGAAATTTTTGAGAAAAATACAAATAAGAATGTAAAGATGCTTGAGTGTGTCGATTTTTCAAATTTAGAAAAAAAGCTGCCTCCGCTTGATACGCTTATACAGTGGGCAAAATATGAAGCAAAACCTATACTCAACAAAAATGAGAGTATTTTAAATTTAAAAGAAATAGAGTATAATACGAACAAATGTTTATCTTGCGATGAAATTTTAATCGAAAGAAAAACAAAAAAAGGTTTAAATAAAGTTATTAATTATCGAAGTTCTTTAAATTCTTTGGAATTTAAAGACGGTACTTTGACTTTTGTCTTAAAAACGGGTCAAGATGCCGATATCCCCTCTTTTCGTGCGGATGAATTTTTGAAAAGAATTTATGGAGAAAATTATTTGTTTAGCGTAAAAAGAGTGTGTTTTTTCGATAAGGACTTAAAAGTTTTATAAGATTTTAAAGGATAAGTTTATGTCAAAAAAAATTGTAATTTCTGAAAAAGACAACATTGCTGCAGTTATTGAAAATAACAAAGTTAATGAATTTTTTGTTTCAAAAGGCGATGTGTTGATGGGAGATGTTTATCTTGCAAGAGTTGACAATGTGCTTCCAAGTATTGAAGCTGCGTTTTTGGATGTCGGCATGAGTGATAAAATGGCATTTATTCATGCAAATGATATTGCAGGTAAAGGCCCTCTTAAAGATAAAGTCAAACCAAATCAGAAACTTATTGTCCAAGTTGAAAAAGAGCCCACAGGTCACAAAGGCCCAAGGGTTACAACTTCTTTAAGTTTGCCGGGTCGTTTTTTGGTACTTTTACCTGACGAAACAGGTGTTAATGTTTCAAGAAAAATTGTCTCAAGTAAAGAGCGCGCGCGCTTAAAGTCGATTGTGAGCCTTCTAAAACCTGTCGGAGTTGGTGTGATTGTTAGAACAGAGGCCGAAGGTCAGTCTGAAGCAGAAATCCAGGAAGATATTGAAATTTTACTTGAAAAATGGAATTCTATCGTAACTGCTGCCGACACTGCAAATCCCCCTTGCCTGTTGTATCGTGACCAAGATTTGCTCTACAGAGTAATTCGTGAGGCTTGCAGTGAAGATGTTGAAGAAATTGTTGTCGATACCCCATTTGCTCTCCATCGTACAATCCAGCTTTTGCAACATTGGAATATGGATGTAAAAGTTTCCATGCACAAGGGCAATGAACCCTTGCTTGTTGCAACCGGCGTTAATAAAGAAATTCATGCAGCACTTCAAACAAAAGTTAATCTGCCATTGGGCGGGTACTTATTTATTCAGCAAACAGAGGCCCTAACTGTTGTTGATGTTAACAGCGGTAAGTTTACAAGTTCGGCTACTCAAGCGGAAACTATTTTAAAAACAAATTTGCAGGCTGCTGATGAAATTGCTCGCCAATTAAAGCTCAGAAATATTGGCGGTATGGTTGTCGTCGACTTTATTGATATGGTGTCTAGAATGGATAAGTTAGCTGTCCTTGAACATTTTGAACTGGCGCTTGAACAAGATAAGGCAAAACCCCAAATAGGCCAGCTTTCAGATCTTGGTTTGGTAGAACTTACAAGACACCGACAAGGTCAGTCTTTAGCTGAAATATTTACTAAAAAATGTGATAAATGTGGCGGGCAAGGCTTTATTGTTGAAGATTTAAAATTTCAAACATCAAATGCTCAGGGTGAATCGCGAGCTAAGATGAATAAAATTAAAGGACCTTTTGCTTCTAACTTTAACGCTGATGTAAAACCTAATAATAATCAACAAAAATTCAATAAAAAAGATAAAAGAAACAAATTTTCTAAAGACTTTAATAAACAAAATGATGTTGTAGAAACTCAGCAAATCAATGTTGTTGAAGAAATTCAAAATGAAACGCCAACCGATGTTATAATACAAACAGCAGTGGGACGTATTTTCGAGGTTGAAAATAACTCGGCTCCTGCTCAAGACAGTCCGCAGGAACAAGCCGTTACAGAAGATAAAACATCTGAAACAGCTCAAGAAACTAAGAAAACAAAAAAAGTTTCAAGAAAAACAAAAAAATCTCAAAAGAAAGAAGCTGAACAAGTAACACAAGAAACCACAGTTGAACCTCAAGAGCAAAATGTTCAACAGGCTGCAAGTGAAACAACAAAACCAAAACGTACGGTCAGAAGAACAAGGAAGGTTAAAAATGCGTAAGTTTTTAATTTTAACAGTAGTATTACTTTTTGTATTTTTAAATTCTTTGGCATTTGCCCAAAACGAAGATTCAGCTTTACCTGTTGAAAATTCTTCGCTTCAGAGTGAAACTGTCGAAAATTCAGTTACAAATAATGCTGAAACAAATAATATTGATGAATTAAACGAAGAAATGGGCTTGGGCGAACAAAGGCAAATTGTAATAGATGATGTCCAAAGTTCGCCCAATGATAATACGGCGCTTACAAAAAAGGTTGTGCCTGATACCCGCTCAGAGCTTACTAAGATGGTTAAAATGTTCCTAAAAGTTATGCTGGCGGTGGCAATCAGTTCGGTTGTTATTTTTGTTGTGCTGCTTTTTGTTAGGAGATTTTATGCTCCAATGGTTACTCTTGAAGATTTAAACGCCGATGAAGATAATAAAATTACACTCGATACTCCGCAAAACAAAAACGAAGCTCTTAAGACCTTTTTAAATAAAACTAAAGAAATGTAGTTACATAAAAGCGCTTTGCTGCGGTTTGCCATGGGTTTTTAGAAGTAATTCAACAATTTTTGGCATTTGGCAAACAAACGAGTACTTTGAAATTTCGATTGAACATTTTTTGCAGTTGCAATTAATGGAATAGCACTCACACGCTTGAGGAGTCCAGTTTTGTGTAAGTGAATCCGATACCTCGCCGTTAGTTTGAGGGATAAAAACTTCGGAATTATTCATATCAACACCTCTGAAACTTACCCTATATACATTTTATACCTGTTTTTTTGCGTTTTTATCCTGTAAACGTACTAGGATTGTAAATATTTTTTTAAATTTTGTACCAACATTTATTTTTTGATACAATTAGTTTGAGGAAGTTAACAGTATAACCATGAAAGATAGAATAGCACTACTACTTATAATATCTTGCCTATTAGCTTTTTTGATTGTGTTTCAAAACTATTTTAGAACATCATATGCTGTCGTGTTCCTTATATGTTTTATGGCGTTGTATATGCTTTATATGTATCTGTCAATTAAGCACCAAAGGCGCAAGTTGAGAAAAAACCCTCAGACCAATGTTTGCAATTATAAGCCGTTCGTTTCTATTATGATTCCTTGTCATAACGAGCATGAAGTTATTTTGGATACGGTTAAAAATATACTTAATGTTAATTATAATGACTATGAGCTTATTTTAATTGATGACAGGTCGGAAGATAATACGGCTCAAATTATTAAAAATCTTGAAAAAGATAATCCGAAAATAAAGGCGCTTATTAGAGATAAAAATGCTTTTCCCGGTAAATCTGCGGTATTAAATGATGCCTTTAAAATTGCTAAAGGCGATGCGATTTTAGTATTTGATGCAGATGCTCGCATTGAGCCGGAGTTTATTAATTTGCTGTTACCAAAACTTGAACCAAAGTGCGTCGGTGCAGTTCAAGCACGAAAAACAATCATTAACGCAAAACAAAATTTCCTTACAACTTGTCAGTATAACGAATATGTTTTTGATTCTTACTTGCAAATAGGCAGGGATGCGGTAAAAGGTGCGGTAGAATTACGCGGAAACGGCGAAATGATTAAGAGAGAAGCCCTTGAAGATATTAACGGTTGGAATAATGACACAATTACCGATGATTTGGATATGTCTACAAGACTGCATATTAAAGGTTGGGATATTCGCTTTTGTCAGGAAGCTATTGTGTATGAAGAAGGTGTTATATGTTTTAGCGCACTAATACGTCAGCGCCGCCGCTGGGTCGAAGGCAGTATTCGCAGATACCTTGAGTTTGCAAAAGATGTTTTCTTTTCAAAGGATATGTCTTTAAGGGTTGGTTTTGACTTAATAGCTTACATTTCAGAGTTTTTGTTACCATTTTGGTTAATTGCTGAGTTGTTTATTCAAGCGTTTAAATTTGTACGTGGATATGAAGATAGCATATTAACCTCAATATTTTTACTGTTCTGTACTGCAATATTCTTTGCCTGCGGACTCATTTATTCGCTTATAAAATATTCGCATTACAGTTTCTTTAGGGCGGTTTGGGAAGCTGTTATAACTGCATTTTATTTTGTTTTAATTTGGTTTCCTATTGCGATGTTTATCATTTTCAAAATTATATTTACAAAGAAAACCATGGACTGGGGAAAAACGCAGCATGGCGTCGTTAGCGAATGCTGTGAGGGTATTAACTGATGGATAATTTTTCTTCAGACTATCACTTTATTGCAATAGGCGGAATTGGACAAAGTGCTTTGGCTAAAATACTTTTGGTTCAAGGAAAAAAGGTTAGCGGTTCTGATATTTCAAAAAGCAAGTATGTTCAAAAACTGGAGCAGCTTGGTGCAAAAATTTTTATCGGACACAGTGAAAATAATATTTGTGGCACGCCTGTTATTGTTATTTCAAGCGCTATTAAAGAAGACAACCCCGAATTAATTGAAGCTAAAAAACGAGGATTAAAAATTATCCATCGTTCCGATTTGTTGAAAATAATATCAGATAAATATCCATGTTTTATGGGTTTTTCGGGCACCCATGGCAAAACAACAACAAGTGGCATGTGTGCTTATTTACTTTCTAAATCAGGTCTAAAGCCTGCTTATGCTATTGGCGGAATTATTCCCGAACTAAATACTAACGGTGATTGTGAAGATATAAATACCCCGTATTTTGTTGCAGAGTTAGATGAAAGTGATGGCACAATCATAAAGTATTCACCAAAATATTTGCTTATTAACAATCTCGAGGCTGACCATTTAGACTTTTATACAAACGGAATAGAAGATGTATTGAAAACTTTTTCTACTCTTGTGAATTCCCTTGAAGAATCCTCAAAGGTTCTAATTAACCTTGATAACACTGGCAATTTGCGCTTAATTGAACAAAATCCAAATTTTAAAAATTTTATTGGCTATGCAATTAACACAAAAGCAAAATATCGGGCTAGAAATGTTACGCTCGATATTTTAAGTTCCTCTTTTGATATTTATGTTGACGACGTATTTGTCGGCAAAATTGAGCTTTCTGTTCCCGGAATTCATAACGTTTCTAATGCCTTAGGCGTTGCTGCCGTTTTAATTGAAGCGGGTATTGAGTTTAATATTTTTGCACAATATTTTAAATCTTTTTCCGGCATGGGCAGACGTTTCCAAAAATCTGCAGAATTTAACTCGATAAGAGTAATTGATGACTACGCTCATCATCCTCAAGAGATTAAAGCTACATTGGATGCTGTCAAGAATTACAATGACGGCAGAATTGTTGTTATTTTCCAACCTCATAGGTATTCAAGATTTCAGGGTTTTTATGATGATTTTTTGCAAGTCTTAAAAACTGCCGATTACGTCGCTGTACTTGATGTATATTCTGCTGGCGAAAAATACATCGGCGGCAAAACCCCTGCCGATTTTGCCGTTGAATTAGGAAATCAGGCAGATTATTTTGCCGGTACAATCGAGAATGCAGCACAGAAAATTATCAATAAACTTCAAAAAAATGACATTGTTTTTACTTTTGGTGCAGGAGATATTACCAAAATGGGCGGGGTGTTAAATGAACTGTACTTGCTCAAAAAATAATATTGAATTTTATCATAATTTCCAATTAAAAAATTTTAATACACTTAAAATGTCTTCTTGTGCTGATTTGGTTTATTTCCCAAAGGATGAAAGAGAATTCTGCTCAATTTTTGACTTACATGATAATGTTTGCGTTTTAGGTTGGGGGTCTAATACTTTGCTATCAAGCTTAGGGATTAAAACTCCCCTTATTATAACCAAAAAAATGTCCGACATTTCATTTAGATGTAATACTGTAGAAGTTGAGGCAGGTGCTTCTGTTCAGAAACTTTCTCAAGAGGCTTGCAACAATGGTTTAAGCGGTTTTGAGTTTCTTATTGGAATTCCTGCAAGCCTTGGTGGCGCCGTTGCTATGAATGCAGGCGCACACCAGCAATGTATTAGTGATTATATTGTTTGCGCACGAGTCTTTGATGTTGAAAAAAAACAAATTATTGTTCTAAATAAGGATGAACTTGAATTTTCATACAGAAATTCACTTATCAAAAAAAACGATGGCAGATTTATTGTACTAAGTGCAAAATTTTTGCTTAATAAATCCGATAAAGCAAATATTAAGGCTAAAATGGATGAAAATACAGAATTTAGAAAACGTGTTCAGCCCAGTCTTATTTTGCCTAATTTGGGAAGTGTTTTTAAAAACCCTATTTTACCAAACGGTGAAAAGCTTAGCGCAGGTATGCTTGTGGATAAGTGCGGTTTAAAAGGATTTCATATTAACAACGCAGGTGTTTGGGAAAAACATGGCAATTTTGTTATAAATTATGACAACTGTACTTCAGTTGACTATACAAATGTACTGTTTAAAATGTATGATAGTGTTAAAGAAAAATTTAATATAGAATTAGAATGCGAAATTGTTCGTTTGGGACAATTTAGCGAGTCAGAGGATAAAATATGGAAGATATTGAAAAAAGATTAAATAAAGAATCAAAAATTGCAGTTTTATGTGGTGGCATGTCGGCAGAAAGAGAAGTTTCGCTTCGCAGCGGCAAAAATGTACATAAGGCTTTATTGGAGTTAGGCTATTGTAACTCTAAACTCGTTGATGTTGATAAAAATATTGCACAGGTTTTAAACAATGAAAATTTTGAATATGCATTTAATGTCTTGCACGGTCGTTATGG
>CALUYC010000067.1 GCA_944324895.1 Candidatus Gastranaerophilales bacterium | reverse complement strand
ATTGTAAATTTTGGACTTTTGAGTGCAGGCAGTATAATTAGCACAAACAGAGTTTCTGACTTAGATTATGAAAACTTTAAGGGAATTTGTTATTCAAACCCTTTATTTTGTAATCTTTTAAGCATAGTTGTTTTTATATCATCGGCAATAATTCCATCAGGGATATTTGTGTCTAAATTTTATGTCAATATTGCTCTTGCTCAAACAGGATTATGGAGCAGTATTGTAATGTTTTTACTTGCATTTGTATATTCGCTTGTAATTGCTGCAGCAATAAATTTTGTCACAATGTTTTACAAAAAACCTAATAACTTTGCTTGTTTGGAAAAATTTAAAAAGAGGACGAACATAAACTATTCAATCCTCTTTATTTCAATTATTGCTTCACTTGCGCTTTGTATTTTTAACGGATACGCCGCAAACTTAATTACAAGTTTTCTATAGTAGTCCTATTTGGGTTTACTTTAACCGAGCTATCGTGCATATCAAAGAACCATGCGTTTGAAAAATCAGACTCATGGCGACCAAAATAGTCGTCTTCAGTTACAGGATCAATGTAAATTTTTGCTTTATTATAAAAAGCTGCAACCCCGTTTTTTGGTTTATAGTCTTGGTAATATTTGACATAATGTTCGCTGCCTTGAGCACCTTGGACTTGAGAAGTCGCCCTATCAATCATTTTAAGTGCAGCTTGCGAATAACCTGTATTTTGCAACATTTGAACATCAGCAGTTTTGCCTTCTTCTAAATATGCAAAACAAGACTGCGTAACAAATAAAAGACTAAGAGCCAATATAGTTTTTTTCATAAAATACCTCATACTACATTAATAATTATTATATATTATATTTTGTTTTTGACCAACTATTTAATGTAAATTTTATTTGAAGAACTTTAATTCTCCCAAGTCCTCTTTTATAATTCTTTCAAACTCGTCCAAAAGATTTTCTTGAGGGACTTTTTTAATCATTTCGCCTTTTTTAAAAATATAACCCTCGCCTATTGCACCTGCTATGCCAAAATCAGCGTCCTTTGCTTCATTTGGACCATTAACTGGACAACCCATAGTAGCTATTGTAATTGGCATATCTAAATTTTTAAACCTTTCTTCTACTTTTTTAGCAAGCCCGATTAAATCAATTTTTGTTCTGCCACATGTCGGACAAGAAACAAAATTTACGCCTCTTTGCCTTAATTTTAGAGCCTTTAAAATATCCCAACCTGCTATAACTTCCTCTATCGGATTTTCTGTCAATGAAACACGAATTGTATCGCCTATACCTTCAGCCAAAAGTGTTCCGATACCTATTGAAGATTTAACAATTCCACCTCTTAGTGTCCCTGCCTCAGTTACACCAACATGTAAAGGATATGGTATAATCTCGTTCATCATTCTGTACGCCTTAATTGTTGTCATAACATCGCTTGATTTAAGCGAAACTTTTATAAGGTTAAAATCACAATCTTCCAACATTTTTATATGCGACAGAGCGCTTTTTACCATTTTTTCTTCAAGCGTAAGCGTTTTATCTGCTTGCAATTCTTTTTCAAGCGAACCTGCATTAACGCCAATTCTTATTGGCGTGTTTGTTTTTTTTGCCATATCGGCAACAATTTTAACATGTTCCATTCCCCCGATATTCCCCGGATTTAACCTAAGCGCATCAACGCCTGAGTTCATACACTCAAGTGCTAAACGGTAATCAAAATGAATATCGGCCACAATAGGCAGTGGTGACTTGTTTTTAATTTCTTTTATCTTTTGTGCACAATCCTTATTTAAAACTGCAAGACGTACTATTTCACAGCCTGAATCTGCCATTTGCCTTATTTGTTCAAGCGTTGCACGCACGTCATCCGTCTTTGTATTTGTCATTGACTGAACACTAATCGGAGCACCTGCGCCAATTTTTACATCCCCAATTTTAATTTGAATTTTTTCCATAACAATAATTCCTTTTTTATGATAAAATCATAGCATGAAAGTAGCGATTATATCAGATATTCACGCAAACACTTTGGCACTTGAAGCCACTTTAAACCAAATTGAAACATTTAATGCGGATAAAATTTTTTGTTTAGGGGATATTTTAATGGCAGGCTATGACCCAAACGGCACTGCAAAAATTATAACAGAACTCAAGAATCTTGAAATTATTCAAGGCAACACCGATAAAATGGTTGCTTGTTTCAGTCAAGATTTGCTTGAAAAAGCAAAAAACAAATTTCCTTGCATGGGTTACGCCCTTGAGGATGATTTAAAGATAATTGATGAAAAATACAAAAATTTCGTAAGAAATTTACCTGAGAATAAATATATAGAAATCAATGGACTAAAAATTCAACTGGTACATGGCTCACCTCGTCAACAAGATGAAAATATTTATCCGAATATGCCAATTAGCGAAGTTGAAAAAATGGTTGAAAATTCAAATGCTGATTTAATCTTATGCGGACACACACATCTGCCTTGCGGGTATTCTCTAAACTCAGGTAAAACTGTTGTAAATGTTGGCTCAATCGGGCGTTCTATGACAGAAGATAAAATGCCGTATTGGGCAATGCTTGAAATTGCTGACGATGGTACATTTCAAATTGAACACAAAAGTGTAAAATATGATAATAAAAAAGTTAGCGAGCTGATAAAAAATCGCAATTTCAAACACTCAAACGACCTTGCAAAAATGTATATAAAGGAGTAATTAAATGACAGATGTCCATAACTTGCATCAAAGCGCAAATGATGAACTTATAAAAGGTAACGAGGACAAGGCTATTGAAATTTATACAAAAATAGTTGAACTTGAACCTGCTGACGAAATTGCCCTTTCTCAACTTATGGATTTATATTTAGAGCGCGACAAATTTATGTACTACCTTACACGCGCAAATGTTAACATTGTTCAACACAAATACGAGCATGCAATTAATGATGTAAAAAAAGCGCTTAATTTGGATTCTAATTCAATAGATGCAAGAAGAAAACTTGCAAGACTATACAAAGTCAGTGGGAAAAATCTGCGCGCAATAGATGAATTTTTAAAACTTTTAGATATTGATGCATCTCAAAAAGACGGCTATATTGAACTTATTGACTTATACACAAAAGAAAACAGCACAGAAAGTGCTATCTCAATAGCAAAAAAAGCTGTTTCAAATTTTCAAGATGACGTTAATTTCAAAAACATTTTGGCAAATTTATATTTTAAATTGGGCGATTATTCAAATGCGCTTGAAATAGTTCAAGATGATTATCTAAAAGCAAAAATTCTTTTACAAGATGAACAAAATGATAGGGCAAAAGAAATTTTAGACAAGCTAAAAGAAGATAAAAATTTATACAAAGAACAAAACAAGGAACAACTTGCAGCATATTATCTTCTTGAAGCACAATATTATTACAACATAAAAGAATTTGAAGAATCATTAAAATCTGTAGAAAAATATACTGATATAAGCCTGCCAAATCCCCTTTCATTCCAAATGAAAGCGCTTATTTATGAAGGCATGGAGGATGAATTTAAATCAGCATATAACTGGGGTTATTGTTATAAACTGCAAAAACGCTTCGACGAAGCCATTGTCGAATTTACACACGCACACAACGCAAATTCAAAAGACAAAAATACCCTTATTGAACTTGCTAATCTATATGCAAATAATGGCGAAAAATTTGCCTCTATGGAATATTGGAAAAAGGTTTATGAAATCGATAAAGACAAGCGCGCGGGCGAAATTCTTGGCGAATTTTACTATCAACAGGGCGATTTAAGGCTAGCTGAATATTACGGCAAAGTTATAGAAAAAAAAGAACTAAAAGAGGCGCAATATCAAGACGAAGGCTTGCTTGAAAAGATTATAAGCTTCTTTGCAAAGAAATAATAACTGATTTTTAACAAATAAGCTAACTGATAAAATGCATAACGAAACAAAAAGCCCTCAAATAATGAGAGCTTTTTTAAATTTAAGATCTGGCAGCAACTTATCTTCCCGAGGCAGGGCGGGAACTTCGACCATACTGTCAAGCGAGGAGGTGTAAGCATAAAACAAAAGCCCTCAAAATAATGAGAGCTTTTTTAAATTTAAGATCTGGCAGCAACTTATCTTCCCGGGAGGCTACCCTCCGAGTATTGTCAGCGCGAGTAGTCTTTACGACCGTGTTCGGGATGGGAACGGGTGGAGTCCTACC
>CALUYC010000066.1 GCA_944324895.1 Candidatus Gastranaerophilales bacterium | reverse complement strand
CAAACATATACTTAGCCCTTCTTTTCCTTTGCTTGAAATATCGGCAAATTTTTCAAAAACATTATGGTTAATAGTGATTTTTAGGGCTAATTTTTACATTTGTTTACAAACCAAAAAAGCCGTGCTGCGTAGGGCGAATCCCGTGAATATTGTATATAAAAATAGCAAGGGATGCCAGACTCTTAGCTCCTGGCGCCAGCTCAGGGGCTTAGAGGTCGGTATGCCAAGAAATACAGTTTAAATTAGGTGTATAAATTTGTTTGTATTTCAAGGCGAGATGAACTCTCGACCTCACGGACAGGCAAAATGGTTTGTGGCTGCGAAAGTATTTGAGCAGCCATGTACAAAGTATGTTTAGAGCCAAAAGCCGTGCAGCGCAGGGCGAATCCCGTGAATATTGTATATAAAAATAGCAAGGGAGAGATTCGAACTCTCGACCTCACGGGTATGAGCCGTGCGCTCTCACCAACTGAGCTACCTTGCCATTTTTTAAATTTATTTAGTTGTCATTTGGCTCAGTTGGCTCGAGCGCTGCTCTCAATTCTAAATCGCAACTTCGTCGCTCAGTGAGCTACCTTGCCATTTTTTAAATTTATTTAGTTGTCACGAATTCAACAAAAAGATTATCCTTAAAACATAAAAAAAATTCAAGATTTTTCTTTTTAAAGTACACCTTTTGTTGAAGGGATTTTATCCGGATTGCTTGTATCTGTTGCTATTGCTATTTTTATTGCCCTTGCAAATGCTTTAAATGTGCACTCAATTATATGATGCGGGTCAATTCCGGCAAGCTGTTTAATATGCAATGTTATTCCCGAATTTGCAGAAAGGCTTTGGAAAAAATGCGCCAAAAGTACAGTTTCAAAGTCCGAGGTTTTTTCTTCTTTTATATTAACTTCAATATTGCAAAACGACCTGCCCGAAACATCAAGTGCGCACAATATCAACGCTTCATCCATTGGTAAAATCATACTTGCATATCTGTTGATACCCTTTTTATCTCCAAGCGCGTCTTTAATAGCTTCCCCAAGGGCGATTGCAACATCTTCAACCAAATGGTGCGGATCACCGTCTAATGATTTAGCCTCTACTTTTAAATCGAACATGGCATGTACGCATAATAGTTCAAGCATGTGACTAAAAAAGTTTACAGGTGTACAAATTTCGTAATTTCCGCTACCTGTAGGGTTAAGTGTTATTGAAATTTGCGTTTCTGCTGTATTTCTTGTTTTTTCAACTATTTGCATATGTGTTTTCCTTTGCTTTTAAAAATTCATCTAATTTTGACATATCTTCTATAATGTCTTGTGCACCGGCTTCTGTGAGAATTAAAGCACTTTTGGAGCTTTTTTTGGCAACTCCGTATACTTGTGTTGTGCTTGCAACCGCAGAATATATGTCGTCAACGGTATCGCCGAAATAATAAATTTTATTATATATTGTTTCTCTTTTAATTCTGTTTAACCCTTCAGGATGAGGCTTTCTCTCGTTTTTTTGTATATCATCCTGAGAAATTATTTTGCAAAAATATTTTAATATTCCAAATTTTTCAAGCGAATATATGGCTTCTGATCTTGGTCTGCCTGTAAATGCGCAAAAGTCGTATTTTTCAGACAATTTTTCGAATGTTTCGGGGGAAACTACAAGTTTTTCATTATCTATTATTCCCTTTGAACCTTCTTTTTGCGGGTCGAAAAACATTTTTTGAAAAACCTCGATTACTTTTTCTAATTCAACATTAAATCCATGTTTATCTAGCAAATATTTTGTTAAATCCCAATCGCAATTAAGTCCGCCAAGCTCTTTTGCTTTTTGTATTTCATCATCTTGCAACTCTTTTTGTGAAAAGTGCTTAAATGTTTCTTTTATTGCCAGCCTGTATGAGTTTGATACATCAAACACAACCCCGTCAAGGTCAAATACCAGCATGTCTTTAGTTATTAGAGCGTCAAAAAATAAATTCAAATCTTGTACTTTAGGGGTTGTTATTCTTAGGCAATTTTTTAATATATCTGATGTTTTAAAGCTTCTTACTTTAATGCCTTTTGATTGTAATTTCCACTCAATAAAGTCGCAGTATTGATTAAAATCGCAAAGGATAAAGTTCCCTTGGCTTTTGTATGGTTTAAAACCAAGTTCAATTAGGCCTTCTATAAGCGCATTGCGCGATGTGTTTATTTGTTCTTTTATAAACTTTTCCCACTCGACATCATCAAGTGTTGCAAGTCCCGCGTATAGCGCTGCGGCATTTACGGAATATGGTGAAATTATTTTTTTACACTGTTCGATGTTTTGACTTTGACTAAGAGCACATCCAAGTCTTAAGCCTGCAAGCCCCATATCTTTTGAAAAAGATTTTACAATAAAAATATTTTCATATTTTTTGATAAGACTATAATAATCCGGAGGATTTTGTGCAAAGTTGATATATGTTACATCAAGCAAAACAATAATTTGTGGAAAATTTGAGAGTATTTTTTCTATATCTTGAATATTTGCCAGCTCTCCTGTTGGATTATTCGGGCTTGTTATGTATATAATTTTTGTTTTAGCGTCTATATTTTCTATTAACTTATCTGCGTCAAAAACCCATTTTGTATAATAATCTATAGAGCGAAATTTGCCATGGCAGCTTGTTGCGTATAATTTAGGCATAGAAAATGTTGGCATAAAACATAAAAGTTCTTCATCTGTGTCTAAATATGTGTTAATTATTACGCTTAATGCCTCATCAGCTCCGTTTGTGGGTAAAATTTCGTCATCTTTTAAGTTAAATTTTTGCGCCAATTTATCAACAAGCTCACCATAGTGAGGATATCTGCTTATCTGAGCATTTGTGAGTTCTTTTAGTGCATATAAAACTTCTTTTGAAGCACCGTATGGATTTTCATTTGAATCCAACTTTAAATTACATATTTGTGCGTATTTTGGTGTTGAGTAAGGTAAAATACCCTCAACTGCTTTTTTGGGCTTTATCATATAAAAATTATACTATTAAATCCCTAAAAACAAAAATTATTTGTATGCAAAAGAGTTTTTATCTTTTATTTCAAGCCTGACGCCTGCTATTTCTATATCGTCATAATCAACATATGCATGTTGAAATAGATTTCTGCCTGTTTTTATTGTCAGTTCGTTGTTTTCCCTTAAAAGTTGCCTTGGTATGGCTATTTCCTGATTGTCCCCGTTTATATTCAGTTCTCCTATTTTATTACCGTTAAAAAATATCTCCGCAGGGCTTGAATAAACGTATGCGATTTGATTTTGACCCAATTCTTTTGCCATTTTTGTATCTAAACCTATAACAGAACCAATTATTATAACTGCTTCTTCATGTGGCCTTAGGGTTTGAGCACTAAATTTTTTTGAAAAATATGAACCTACCGATTTGCCTTTAAAATCCATTGAGTTTGCTGAAGTTTCCGAATATACGTCATCACCTAAATGGCAAACATCACTTTGAATTGTAACGTCACCTATTTTACTTTTCTCAATGCCAAGTTTTAGTGGTTTTGACGCTATATTTTCATCTATTGTCAGAGAAAACGGCCTATAACCTTCTTTTTGTACAGACAATATTGCTGTTTCGTTTATTTGTGTATTTAGTTCAAAAGTACCATCAGAGCCGCTCGTTGTTCTAAAGCCGACACTTGGTATACTGATTGCCGCACCTGTTACGGGTTTTTGTGTATAACTATCTACAATTTTATTTTTGTTTTTCAAAGTTTCGTTTTGGTTAACCTTTCCTGTGATTACATCACAAAAGGCAATTTGTGCACAAAAAAATATCAGGCTGTATATTATTGCAAAATATTTTATTTTTTTTACCATAAATCCCCCGTAATTATGTGAAATTCTATTCAAATTTTTAGTTTTTTATTATTCCCTTACGGGCTAGATTTTTATTAGACACAAAAATTGCCATACGTGGCGTTTTCTAAATTTATTTAATATTGATAATCAAAATGTAGAATTTAGATGAGGAAAATATTATGTTTGAATGCGGTTGTATTTCTTTTTTAGGCACTATTGCTTATGTGCTATTACTCATTGGCGGCCTGAACTGGGGTTTAGTCGGTGCTTTTGATTTTAACCTTGTAAGCTTCCTTTTTGGTGATGGCACATTAATCTCAAGAATTGTATATCTTCTTGTAGGTTTGTCGGCAGTTGTGTCTATCTTTATGGTAATTGCACATTACGTTAAAAAATCAAGAATGTAGTTTTGATTTTTTATTTTATGACGGCTTTTTGCCGTCTTTTTTATTACCGGTTGCTATGTCTTTAAAAGATTGTTTGCCGTATATTTTTTGACTTAAGAAAATTTGTAGTTTGGGAATTAAAATAGCAAGTCCAAATGCACTAAATGCAAGTCCTGCAATTTGGAATAAGGCAGTTCTTATTAGTGTATTCTTTTTAATTGTTTTTAAACAATCGTTTATGTTTTTATCTTTTGCTATATCGGCAATTTCAAGCATAAAATCATCAATGCTTTCTCTAATACTTTGGCAAGTTTGCGCCGAGACAAATTTTTTCGGATTAGTTGCTCTGCCATATGTCGCAGCGTTGATTGTATTTTTAAGAAATATGGGGTCTGATGATATACTTTGTGAAAATACATCTTCAACTTGCGCTTTTGACAGTATGCTCTCGCCCCTTAATTTAGGTTGAAGTTGACTCATAAGCGTTGCCTTGCGCAGCATTTCTTCATTTGCCCCTAAATCAGTCAAACTTTGAATTAATTTGTCGAGTTTTATTGTACCATCAGCATCAAAGTCTATTCTTTTTATATTTTCCGATATTTTTGTTCCAATGCTTTCTCTGAGTTGGTTACCCGTCAAATTTTTATCTTGCAGATATTTGCAAATTTCATCCACTACTTTGGGGTGAACATCGGTCTTTTTAAAGAGTTTATTTAGTCCTGCTATTATCCATGCTGTCGTAAAGTTGTAAAAAACGGCCGAGAGAATATCTCTGAACGTATATTCAAAACGCTCGGCGGGGTGGCGAGAGTTATAAACTCTGCCTGCTAACATACCGCTATCGGTTGTAATCAGGCGCCATTTGTTGTCGTTTTCAAGTTTATAGGAAGCTTTCATAATTCCATTAAGTAGTTTTTCGCTACCTTTGAAATTAACTTGGTATTTGTTTTTGTTGCCCTTGGCACTCATTATAAATTCATCCAAGTTTTCTTGAGGTTTTTGTATTTTGTTTTGGTTTAGTGCCTTTGCAGTAATTGCGTGGTTTACCTTGGGCACAATAATGCCCAGCAACACCATAGACAATACTGCACTTGAGACAATTTTTGAAAATTTAAATATTTTTGCGCCGTTTGACATTAAATAACTCGGATCGCGCAATTCGTCTTTTCCTGTGTCTGTTAAGACATCAAAAAATTTTTCGCCGATTATATCTCCTATTTTATTTAATCCCTTTATGCCCCATAACCAGAAAAAAGCACAGGTTGCTTCTTCTCTAAATCTTTCTTTTGCTTCAAGAGACCCCCCTCTTTTATAGCTTTGATAAGTTCTGCCGGATGTGCAGCAGGCTTCAATTAAAAAGGTGGGCAATGTTGCATCAGGATTTTTCAGGTGCGATAAACCGTTAATTACAGGATTTGTTATTAAATTTGTCATATATAATGCTTGGCCAATAAACTCATTTATGTTGAGTTTAAAACGTGAAAATATTTTTTTTTGCTAGTTATTCGGTTTCTACAAGCTTGTAGCCGGTTAGTTCAGCAGTTTGTTTTTTCCACTGTTTTATAATTTCTTCATGTGGCAATTCGTATGAAATAGGTGTTCCCATTCTAAGGTTTACCGTCGGACGCTTAAAAATGTTCCAACTGTAGGTTTCAAGCCCTGATAAGCCTACGGGAACAATGTCTGCTTTTACCATTTTTGCAATAACAACAAAGCCTTTGTTGACTTCTTCAATTTTTTTATTTTTTCTTATGCCACCTTGCGGAAATATACACAAGTTAAAGTTTGCCTTAAATACATCAACACAGGTTTTAATTGTTGAGACTTCAAGCTTTTCGCGATTAACAGAGAAACCCCCAAGACGAGATATATTTGTTGCAACCCATTTACCAAAGTTACCCTTAACTTCGTATAATTCTTTTTTTTCCATATAAGCAAGTGGGCGCACCGTTACCATATTCATTAAAAATGGGTCACAGTATGAGATGTGATTTGCAGCAAATATGTATGGTTTTTTCTCTAAATTTTTGTTTCTTTGGCATTTAAATTTATAAAATAAACTGAAAATTGGAATATACAGGATGTACAGGGCATAGTATTGATACAGCCTTGTTAAAATATTAAAGTCTTTTGCATACTTCCTTGCGTGGTTAATCTTTTCCATTAATTTCTCCTGCGGTTAACTGCGCTATTTTTTCTTTCCAAATTTTTATCATTTCGTGAGTATCTTCCATATATGGTATGGGTTCACCTATGTTTATTTTTATGTGGCTTTCAAAAGGCTTTCTTTCTTTTTTTATTGCACCAACAATACCAACAGGTAAAATGTCGCATTTAAGTGTTTTTGCAAGCCCTGCAAAACCCCTTGTGATATTGTCCATATTGCCGTTTACTTCCCTTGTTCCTTGAGGGAAAAGCCCTAAAACCCAGTTTGTTTGTTTTATTCCAAGTGCTGTTTTAATTGTTGACACCCCAAGTTTTTCTCTGTTTACGGCAAATGCTCCCAATAAATTCAAGAAAAATCTTGCAATAGGTTGTTCGAAAAGCTCTTGTTTTGCCATATATGCCGTATGTCGTCCTATTGCATCAATAACAAGGAAAGGGTCTATGGCACTGACATGGTTAGATGCAACTATGAAAAATTTATCTTTAGGCACATTTTTTTTGCCTGTAATTTTTAAACCACAGGCTATTCTGTAATATGTTCCATATACCACTCTGCAAGTCAGCCATTGGAAAAAGCCTCTTGCGTTATTATACTCTTTAGGGTTTCTTTTTGTGTAATTTTTTGACATTTTATTTTGCCTTATACAAAACTGTGGGAATATATTTCACGATTTAAAAGAATTTGTGCACACCTTATTATTTTGTGTTGTTGTGCGTCATTTTTGTCATATTTTATTTCATCTATGTCATTAAAGTTGAGCATAGAATTGTATAACTCCAAGTATAACCTGTCTGTTTCATTTTTTGCGGATTGTGTTTTTATAACATTGTAGACCTCTATGGTTTTTGTGTCAAAAGCATCAACAATGGCACCATCTAATCCGCAACCCAAAGCAAGCGCTAAAAATACCCTGTTTATATCTGCTCTAAGCTCTTTTGGGCAACCGTTCGAGATATTAGACAAGCCTATAAGTGTTTTAACTTCAGGGTCAAAGCTTTCCTTTAGCATTCTTATTGTATCCAGTGATACAACAGCTTGTTCTTGAGCAGCGCAAATAGGTAAAATTAAAGGGTCAAGCCATACTTTAGAGTTGTCTATGCCTTGCGCGTTTGTATTTTCTATTATATTAAAAGCAAGCTCTATTCTCTCGTCGGGTGTTTTGGGTATTCCGGTTTGAGCACACATAGTAAGCGCTATTAAATTCGCATCATATTTTGCAATAATTTCGGTTGTGTTTTTAAGTTTTTCTTCATCTGCCGAAGTTGAATTCAAGAATGCATCTTTAGGATTTTTAAGGCAGGAAAAACCTTCTTTCATCTCTTCAATATTTGTTGTGTCCAGTGAATAGTTAACACTATATTCATTTTGTAAAAGTTCAAGCAACCACTTGAGAGCTCCTTGAGTTTTGCCTTTTGCAGGACCTATGTTTAAATCTATAGTCTTAATGCCATTGTTTATTTGTTTTTTAATATTATCTAATACGTAATTGCTGTCGCGTTCTGAAATTGCCTCTTTTGTGTTTTTGGATATAATATGTAAATTTTCTCCTATTAACACTATATTTTTCCTTTACTTTACTAAATCAAATTGCTTTGTTATAATTCTAGCATAGATATGGAGGATTTTTATGAAATTAAAGAAAATTCTTGCAACTGCACTTGTTTTAGGGCTTGCAACACCTGCATTCTGCGATACCATTGGCATGGTAAATTACAGAAAAATTATTGAAAACTATTCAAAAGCTAAAGCTGCAAATAGTGAAATAGACGATAAAGCAAGTGAATTGCAAAGATATTTATTAGATAAAGAAAAAGAATTCAAGAAAATTGATTCCCCCATTCAAAAGAAAAATTTTGAAGAAGCTACTGCAAAAACTTTTGCTGCTAAACAAGAAGCTTATGCTAAGTTTAAAGAGAAAAAAGAAATGGAAATAGACGCTGCTATTGAAAATGCGATTAAAGCTGTTGCAATCGAGAATAAAATAAATACAGTTGTTGATTACCGCATAATGTATTTTGGTGGCGTAGATATTACTGACAAAGTAGTTAAAAAATTAAATATGTCAGGTGCTGCTGCTAAATAGTACTTTACAAAGAAATATTATTTGATATTATAGATTTATCGGAGAAGTGCCGGAGCGGTTTATCGGAGCGGTCTTGAAAACCGTCGTACGTGACGAGCGTACCGTGGGTTCGAATCCCACCTTCTCCTAATTTAATCACCTGTTAGGTGGTTTTTTATTATATTAAGTTTTATTAATCTTTCCATGCCCTATTTTGACTGCTTTTTCTATTAATCATATAAATAAAATTTATATTTTTTATAATTATTTGGCAAATTTATTTATCTACAAATTTTATTTACATATAAGTATTATTTACATGTATAAGGTATTTATATGATTACATCTGTGGAAAAAGTATCCAAACTTAAAGGTATTAGCGATAAAAAGACTATTTTTATAGTAGATAATAATGTAATTAACAGGGCAAGACTTAGAAACTGTATTCGCGCCTGCGGCAAATATATGGTTATTGGCGAGGCACAATATTGTGATTATCTGCAAAAAATTTCATTAGTTAATCCAAATATTTTAGTATTACATTCTTTTAGGGATGTGGCAAAAAACGAGGATTTGATAAAGAAAATTAAACAGGATTATCCGTTAATTAAGTTGTTTATAATTGTAGATGAAATTGATGAAAACGATTTTTTATGCGCCATAAAAGCAGGTGTTTCAAGTTACTTTTCATGTGAAAATTCGTTTGAAGAAATTGTTGCTGCTATTGATGATGTTATTGCATATGGCGCTAGTTTTGATCCAAAGTTAAATCGTTTTGTTTTTCGAGTATTAAATACAATGGGTGAAAATCTACATCCTTGCCATTTTGATAAAGCGCCAAGTGAACAATTTAATCTTACAAAAAGAGAGCTTGAAGTTGCTTGTGTTATGTCTGAATCTTCTCAGTATAAAGATGTTGCAATGAAATTGCATATTTCAAATGACACAGTTAAGATGCATATGTCCCATATATACAGGAAACTTGGTGTTTCTACAAAACATGAGGCCATATTAAAGCTACAAAGTAAAATTTTAGAGTTTAAAATGAATTCCGCCTTATAACTTTGTGATAGAATTTGTTTATGGATAAAATTATTGTAAAACTCATGGGTGGCGTTGGTAATCAGATGTTTCAGTACGCCGTTGGTTATGCGATTGCCAAAAAAACAGGGTTTGAACTATATCTTGATGCGTCGTCGTACAACTCGGATAAGCTTAGAAATTTTGAACTTTTAAAGTTTAGTACAGATATTAAATTTGCTGATTTTCAAGATTGTTCGATTTTAAATAAAAAACATTTTTTTAAAAAAACTTTGTATAAAGATAAAAAGAAAATTTTTTATCCGGAAATATTAAAAATTAATCACAGTGCTTATTTGAATGGTTATTGGCAGAGCGAAAAGTATTTTTCACATATAAAAAATGATATTAAGAATATTTTTCAATTTAAAAATACGGATTTCTTACAAAATACCAATATGTTAAATGATATTAAGAGTTCAAATTCAGTTAGTATAAGCATTCGTCTTGGCGATTATGTAAACAATCCGCAATGCAGAAAAATTTATTTTGTTTGCAATAAAGACTATTACACAAAAGCCATTGAGTATATTTGTTCAAAAGTAGATAACCCTAAATTTTTTGTATTTTCTCCCGAGATTGATGCGGCTTGTGAGTATCTGCCCAAAGGTTATGAATACATTTTTTCGAAATCTGCCTCTTGGGAGGAAGACATGTATTTAATGCGACATGCTAAGCATAATATTTTAGCAAACTCATCTTTTGCATGGTGGTGTGCTTGGCTTAATGAAAATTTAAATAACATTGTAATTGCGCCCTCACGTTGGTACACAAAGGCTGCAAAAATTAATTTCAAGGACGTTATCCCTGATAATTGGGTAAAAATAGAAGTTTCTAATTAAGCGGTTGCTCTATATATATACCTTCTCCACCCATATATTCAACTTGCTTTCCATCCAAATAGAGGTAAACAGGCTTTTTGGTATTAAAAGAATCAACAGTAAGTTTTATTTGTTTAATCCTGTTTTGAATGCTTTTTGTGCCACCGCCATATTCAAAATTGCGTGTTAGATTAACTATGATTTTTCCGTTTTCGTCTTTAACCCACATAAGTTTGACATCTGAGGGGATTTCAGAATATACTCCACGCGCTGTTTCATATTTTGTGGGACCTTTTAAAAGCTCCTCTATTGCTCCTTCAAGCGTGGCTTTTTGCACTTCTCTTTCCACATAATGTATGGTATTTTCATCACTCATAAAACATATTTTCATTTTCTGTATTTGGGGTTTTGGCAAATCTTGTTTTTCTGCGCTTTTTGGTTTTGAATGTTTCTGTGTTTCTTGACTAACAGTTGTTTTATTTGTATCAAGTTCTTGGTAGCTTTCTTTACCCAAAAACATGTAAAAATAGTACCCCGCACATATTATAAGGCATACAATTAACGTTCTTACAAAAACACCCATTTTTTACTCCGTTTTAAAAACCTTTTCCATTTTTAATATATTATCTGATAAATTTGCGATTGAAACAAGCCTATTGTTAAAAATAAGCATATATTTTTTTTCGTTTTGATTTTGCGTACTATACTTAAGCGGATTGCCGTTCATAACTTTTTTATACTGCTGTTCATCTATTACAATTTTGTTAAGATTTAAAACATTGACAGGATCTAGTTTGTATTGTTCTACATTTTCACTAATTTTTATTGAATTTTCCATGTAAAAATTTCCTGCCTTTGTTCTTGTTAAGTCGGTTAAATACCCACCACAACTAAGAGATTGCCCTATATCTCTGACAAGTGCACGAATGTATGTCCCTTTGGAACAATGTACTTTGATTTTTGCAAAATCAGGTTGTCTAAATTCCAAAAGGTCAATTTTATAAATTGTAATGTCGCGCGGTTTAACCTCAGGTATTTCATGATTTTTTCTTGCCAAATCGCATAACTTTTTGCCATCTATTTTAATTGCAGAGTATATCGGCGGAATTTGTGAAATTTCGCCCTCAAATTTTTTAAGCGACTCTTTAAGTTTTTGCTCACTAAAATTTGGCTCAGCCACAAAAGTTTTTTCCCCTTCTTCATCTTGAGTTGTGGAATTGTAACCAAATTTTATTTCTGCAATATATTCTTTGTCGTCATCAAGATACTCCAAAAGTCTTGAGGCATTACCTACTGCCACTTGCATTACACCTTGCGCAAGCGGATCAAGAGTACCCGAGTGTCCTATTTTTCTTATACCAAGAATTTTCCTCAACTTGTGTATTATATCAAACGAGGTTATACCTTTTTCTTTGTATATATTTAAAAAATACATTGGTAGCATAAAAACGCTATTTTATTTCTCCGCGCGAAATTTTATCAATTAATTCGGTAATTTTTGCGCCGCGTTCAAGTGATTCATCTAAAATAAATAAAAGCGAAGGTGTATGTCTTAGTCTTATTCTTTGGCCTACAGCATGACGAATGCGCGGAGTGTCTTTTTCAAGTGCGGCACGAGTTTCTTCTTTTGCCTTTTCGTCTCCAAATACACTGTAAAATACCCTTGCAGCGGAATTATCAGGCGATACATCGATATCAGTAATGGATACAATGCCGCTGATTCTGGGGTCTTTTATTTCTGTGCGTAAAATGTCTGAAATTTCACGCATTAGGGCTTTTCTTACTCTTTCGTTTCTTAAAGACATCTTTTGTTATCCTATACCAAGGTTACTCTTTCAACTTCTTTTGTTGTTGAAACTTCAATAATATCGCCTTCTTGTATGTCATTAAATTTGGCGAATGAAATACCGCATTCAAAGCCTGTTGCAACTTCTTTAACATCGTCTTTGAAACGCTTGAGTTGATCTATTTCACCTTTGAATATTTGTTCGCCGTTTCTGTATAAAACAGCAGTCTTTGAGCGGACAATTTTACCTTCAAGGACGTAACATCCTGCAATACGATTTGTTTTGCCTACCGTAAAGACTTGTCTTACTTCGGCCTTACCGAGTTCAACTTCTTCAATTTCCGGTTCAAGAAGCGAAAGCATTGTTTTTTCGACATCTTCAAGTACTTGATATATGATGTCATATTTCTTGATTTGTACTTTTTCTTTGTCTGCTGCACTTAATGCATTGGGGTCTTCTTTTACGGTAAAGCCCAAAATGATTGCGCCTGATGCAGCTGCCAGCATAACATCTGCTTCTGATATGTCGCCAACGCCAACATGAATAATTTTAGGTATGATTTTTGATGATTTGACGTTTTGGATTGCCTGAGATACTGCTTCGGCAGAGCCATGAGTATTTGCTTTGATAATAAGATTAAGGTTTTTAATCTCGTCATTATTAAGTGTTTCTTTCTTTATGTGTGCGGCAGTCATAGCTTCAAGACGCGTAGAACGCTCTTTTTGCTTGCGTTCTTGCACAATTTGACGCATAACTTTTTCGTTTTCTACTGCTTCAAAAGTATCGCCAGCTTGTGGCACTTCATTCAGACCTAATATTTCAACAGGTGTAGAAGGACCTGCGATTTTGACGCGTCTGCCGGAATCATCAAGCAGGGCGCGGACTTTGCCGCCAACAGTACCTACAACGATTGAATCACCTATTTTAAGTGTACCGTTTTGTACCAACATTGTTGCAACAGGGCCTTTTACTTTATCAAGATTAGCTTCTATTATAACACCTGTAGCTGGACATTTTTCAACAGCTTTTAATTCTTGCATATCGGCAACTAATAATATATATTCAAGCAGTTCATCTATACCTGTTTTCTGCAATGCTGAAACATTGACACAGATTGTATCTCCACCCCATTTTTCAGGTACAAGCCCATGTTCTGTTAACTGTTGCAGGACCCTGTCGGGGTCAGCGTCGGGTTTGTCCATTTTGTTTACAGCAATTATAATTGGCACATTTGCTGATTTTGCGTGGTTTATCGCTTCTACAGTTTGGGGCATAACACCGTCATCTGCTGCAACAACCAAAATTGCAATATCTGTTGATTGCGCTCCGCGCGCTCTCATTTGTGTGAAAGCTTCGTGCCCCGGGGTGTCTATAAAAACAATTTTTCTGTCATCAAGCCATACGGTATAGGCACCAATGCTTTGTGTAATTCCGCCGACTTCTGTTGATACAATTTTGTGTTTTGAAGCGCGAATTGAGTCTAGCAAGGTTGTTTTGCCATGGTCAACGTGTCCCATAATTGTAACAACGGGTGCTCTTTTAATAAGCATGCTTTCGTCAGCATTTACTAAATATTTATTTTTTTCTTCTTTCATTGTTTCTTCTTCAATGAAAGCATCAATATCTTCATCTAAAACTTCAAGTTCAAAGTTTTGTGCAGCCTTTTTAGCCGTTTCGACATCAATCGGTGAATTTACTGTTACCATAATTCCCTGCATCATAAGGAATTTAATAATTTCTGCGGGAGTTTTTTTGATTTTATCCGATAATTCACCAACAGTCATTGGTCTGTTAATTACAACAGATTTTACTTCTTCAACGGCTTGCGTTTCTTGAACATGTTTTTTATGTTTAGATTGAACAGCTTTTTCAAGACTAATTCTTTCTTGTTCTTCTTCCTTGTTGTTGTAATTTCTTTCTTTCTTTTTCTTTTTATTTCTCGAATCTTGATTTGCATATATATCTTGCGAGATTATATGACGTTTAATAGGTGTTCTTGGGGGTTGTTGTTCCGCTTTTTTAGTTGTTTGTTCCTCTTTTTTGGGTTTTTCTTCATTTGAAGTTTGCTCATTTGCTTGTTTGGCAAAATTCCTTTTTGTAAGCGATGGAATGTTTTCAATTTTATTAACAACAGGTTTTTTAGTCGCAGTAATTGGTGCGGGTTCTTTTTTAGGAGCAGGACGAACAATTTCAAGGCGAGTTTTTAATTTTACATCAGAAGCCTCTGTTTTTTTTGTTTCTTCTTGTTTTTTAATTTTTTCTTGAGGCTTTTCTTCAATTTTTTGTTCTTCTTCGACTTTTGTTTTTTGTTTTTTTACAATAAAGGCTTTAGGTTTTGTTTTTTTCTCATCTTTTTTATTGTATAAAGCCTTAATTTTATCGATATTAGCTTCGCTTACCGTTGCACTGTGCGATTTTAGGACAATACCTAATTCCGCATTTGCTTTTTCAATAAGCTCTTTTGCTGTTGTATTAAGTTCTTTCGCGAGTTCGTGTACTCTCATTACGCTCCAATGTTAATCTAATTATTACTTATACTATTATTAATAACACAAGCAAAATATTTAGTACAGTTTTTTACACTATTTTGTGAAACTTACGGTAAGATAGTCAATCATTGTCCACTGGGCACGTATATTTTTCCTTGCAAGAATTTGTATTTCCGCATATTTTGAGACCGCATCCAGCTTAGAGTTATCCATAGGTATGCTTATTTCATCTGATGTTTTTTCTCCCGCCAAAGGATTATTGCGACTGATAACCTTTAATTCTGTTTCAGATGCAGTTCCTCCTTGTGGTTGAACTACCAATTTAATAAACATATTATCAACAGGGTAGCTTGAGTTATTTTTTATGTTAAAAACCGCATAGTATCTCTTTTTGCCTATGATAAATTTTTTGTGTGCAATAATTTTAAAATCTTTTATTTCGATATCGCCTTCAAAAATATTGTTGTTAACAAGTTTTCTTTTAAAATTGTCTAATTTTAGTGAATAAAATTTCGCTTTCGAGTATTCTCCCTCGTTTTTACATCTGTCTATAAGACCTGTTAAGACTTTGTTATATATTTCTATATTAACAATTTCAGGTTTAATGCTATAGGCATTTTCCATATAATGTAGCGATTTTACATCATCAACATTTTGATATATTAAACCGAGTTTATACATTGCATATGGGTCTTGATATATCTCAAGGGCATTTTCAAGCATTAATATTGCATGTCGCGGGTCGTTTTCTTCGATAAATTTTTCAGCAAATTCGTTATACGCATGTGCGAAATCTTTTTTAACTCTGTTTTCAGTTTCAGGGGTTGTATTTTTTGCGTATTTAAGAGACATTTTATAGACTTTTATAGAGTTGTAATAATCTTTTTCAGTAAGGAAATATTCGCCCAATTTAGAGTAAAAACGAGCCTTTAGTTCGTAATATTTTTTATTTCCGCTTTCAGGTATTAAAGATACATATGCAATTCCTAAATTGTATTTTTTTTGCGAAATATAAAACATTGCGGCTTTGTATAAAGCAAAAGGATTTTCATTGGATTTTTCAATAGCTTTTTCATAGTTTACCTGAGCATTTTTTGAATCTTTTAGAACTTCATATAGAAATGCGATTTTCAAATTAATCATAAAATCTTTAGGGTTTTGCCTTTCAAGATAATAAAGTTCATCAAGACTAAGCCTTATATTTGTAAGCTCTTTAATATGAAAGCTGTTTTCCTTTTTTTTGCCTACGTTTATTCTCAAATCTACAACCATAATTGCAACTATAATTGCTGCAATAAATATTGTCCAAAAAATTGTTTTTATATACTCAAATATTTCTTTTATGTCTTTATTCATATACTTCCTGAACTTCAAGCGAATTTATGCATTCAAGATGCGCAAATGTTTCGTTTATACTGTATAAACTACAGTTAGTAAGTACCATCAAGTTTATTTTTAAGTCACTGCCGTTTACTACTTTTTTATCTAACTTTGTAATTCTTGTGAATGTTTTTTCAATTATTGCATTTATTTGGTCTATATTTCTAATGCTTGTACTTAGTTTTATTTCAATGTTTCTGTAGTGCGAAATTCTTTGTTGAATAACTTTCTTTTCAAAAATTCTTATTAAAATCAGGATAGCCATTGTGGAAAGTGTTGCAATGGTTGCAAGTGAAACTTGACCGGTTCCGCATGCCATGCCAACTGCTGCGCATATCCAAAGTGTTGCAGCTGTTGTTATGCCAAGGATATTGGTTCCGCTGCGCATAACGGTGCCTGCGCCAATAAAACCTATGCCTGTAATAATCTGTGCTGCTATACGGGCAGGGTCATTGGTACCTACAAAGCCTGCGATTTCCTGCATTTTGAAACCATATATAGACAATATTGTAAAAACACAGGCGCCTGTACAAACAAGAATATGCGTACGCAGACCTGCAAACTTTCCTGTAATTTCGCGCTCAAAGCCTAGTATAAAGCCAAAAAATATTGACAATCCTATGCGCGAGAGCACGAGTATATTGTAATCGCCGATGAAATTTTCCATACTATCCTATTTAATTTCCGATTTTGGGTCTAATATATCTCTTATTGTATCGCCTATTAAATTAAATGACAAAACCGCAACAAAAATTAAAAATCCGGGTGTTAAAAGCCAAGGTCGATACATAATATTTGCAAATTCTTGTGCTTCTTTAAGCATATTCCCCCAACTTGCATCAGGTTGCTGTATGCCAAGACCTAAAAAACTCAATCCCGATTCGGCAAGTATATAACCAGGTACACTAAGGGTTATTGCAATAATTACATAGCTGGATGTTTGAGGCAGTATGTGTTTTAGGATTATTCTAGAGCGAGATGCCCCTATTGATTGGGCAGCACGCACAAAGTCTTGTGTTTTAATGGAAAGCACCATGCCTCTTACCACACGAGAGAAACCTGCCCATCCAATGAGTGCAAGTATAACCGTTATGAGTAAAAACCTCTGCGAACTTGTCATGCCTGACGGTAAAATTGCTGCAAGAATTATTAGCAAATAAAAGCTTGGTATTGACATTATGGCTTCTGCAAATCGCATCATCAACATGTCTGTTTTGCCGCCCAAATATCCTGCAATGCCGCCATATATAAGTCCTATAGGAAAAGATATAAAAAGTGCTAAAAACCCTATGGTTAATGATACTTGCCCGCCATAGAGCAGTCTTGAAAAGTTATCTCGCCCGTTAATGTCGCATCCTAGCAAAAAGAGCTCTCCGCCTTTTTGTACGCCAAATAAGTGCTTATTTGTTTTAAAAATACCCATGAATTTATATTCAAAGCCTGTGGGGAATAATGTAAGGTAGTATTTTTGGCTTCTATCTTGCACAAAATACATCCTGAGAGAATTTTTATCAAATTTTCTTATATAGTTGTACGTATATGGCCTGCTTAATTTGCCATCGGGGGTGATAAAATAGATATTTGAGGGTGGTGCGTAGGATAGCTTTCTGTTTGAGTAATCCTTTGGATACGGTGCGATAAAATTTGCAAAAAATATCGCCAAATAGAGTAAAACTAAAACTATTGCCGATAATATCGCAAATTTATCTTTTGCAAATTGTTTCAAAAAGCTTTTCATCTATAACCTCACTCTCGGATCAGTGAGTTTCAAGAGAATATCAGCTATGATATTGCCTAAAATGAGCATAAAAGAACCTATTACAAGGCTTGCCATAACAAGATTTATGTCAGATTTCATAACTGCTTCAAGTATTAACCTACCCAAGCCGGGGTATTGAAATACGTATTCAGTAAGCGCTGCACCGCTTAATAATGCTGCAAATTCAAACCCTAACAGTGTTACAAGCGGATTTATAGCGTTTCTGAGTGCATGCTTTACAATTACTTTAAAGGGTGACAGTCCTTTTGCTTTTGCAAATTTTACATAGTCACTATCAAGCACATCGAGTAAATTTGAGCGCATTTGTCTTGATAATCCTGCAAGTGATATTGTTGTAAGTACAAAAGTTGGTAAAAACAAGTGATGTGCAATGTCCAGCATTTTGTGAAGCGGACTAAAGTTGGAAAAATTCGGGCATGTTAGCCCGCCTATAGGAAACCATCCTGTTTTTTGTGCAAAAATCAATAAAAGTATGGCAAAGAAAAAAGAGGGTATTGCCATTCCGACACTAGATAAAACCGTTAATATTCTATCAAAGGTGCTTCTGTAATTTAGTGCTGCAATAATGCCTAACGGGATTCCTATTATCCAAGTCCAAAAAATTACACTTACTGATAGGAGTATTGTATTAAATGCGCGTTCTTTTATTTTTGAACTGACTTTTTCTCCGCTTACGGTTGTTCCCATATTTCCGCGAATAAAGTTTTTACCCCAAATAAAATATTGTATTATTATTGGTTTATCTAGTCCCAAGCGTATTTTTTCCGCTTCAAGAGTTTGCTTTGTAATTGATGGATTTAATCTTAACTCTGCTAAAGGGTCAACCGGCGAGAGTCTTATTAAAAAGAAACTTATAAAAGATACGATTATAATTATCGGTATCCCCTGTAAAACCCTCTTAAATATGTATCTGAAAATTGACATAAAATAACTTTACACTAAAAATTAAAAAATATTATTAGTCAAAAAGATTATTTAATCTTTCCTGAATATCTTGCGGATCAATTTCTTCTGTTACCGAGTTAACATCGTATGCCAACTGGTAATATTTTGCAGCTTCAATTTTTTCTCCTTTTATTGCATATGCCCTGCCAAGGTTATAATATGCAAGAGCATAATTAGGATTAGCCTCTGCAGCATGTTTAAAGCACTCTATTGCTTCAGATATATGTGCCAAATCATCAAGATATATCACGCCTAAATTATTATGTGCAATGTCATAATTCGGGTCATATTTAACCGATAGTTTGTATTCCTTTATTGCTTCCGTTAAATCCCCCATTCCCCAATGCAAATATCCCAAGTTGCAGTGAATCTTTGCATTGTTAGGCTCAAGCTCAAGTGCGCGTCTATATACTATCAGCGCGTTTTTGTAATCTTCTGCATCGTAAAATGCACTGCCAAGACTTATATATATGTCGATTTCTTTTGGAGCTAAAAGATGAGCTATGTGAAACGATGAAATTGCTGCCTGCACATTTTTTGTGACATTTTGTTGGATATATCCCAATGTTTGAGCGACAAGGCTTGTCCAGTCTTGTTTCGGGTTTAGTGTAATTGCACTTTGATAATGTGATATAGCTTGTTCTATTTCACCTTTCATAAAATACAGGTTTGCAACATTACTGTGTAAAACTGCGCTGTTGGGATGTATAGAGATGAATTTTTTATATGTTGAAATAGCGTTATCGTAGTCACCCATTTCTTCGTATGCTTGCACAAGTCCTGAGTATGCACTAAAGCATAAGGAATCTATCCAACGCGCCATTTTATATTCAACAATCGCTTCTTCGTGTTTTCCTATTGCTCTGTATACGTCCCCTAAAAGAGAATATAATGGTGCAAAGCCCGGCATTTTATCTATTGCCTCAGCATAAATGCCTATTGCTTTATCAAAATCTTTAAGTGCATAGTATTTATATGCACTTACCAGCTTTGGAAAGATGGTAACTATTTTAGCTTTATTTATAACATCTTTTATGGCCTCTTTATCGAAAGGCAGTGTTAAAATTGAAATTATAAGATTTGTATAGCTTTCAAATTTTGTTTTTGTTGATTTAAAAAACAATGCTTTTAATAGTCTGAATTTGAGGTAGCGTATTCTTGATGATTTTAAAAGCGTATATTTAAGTGCCTCATTAGCTTCATCCAAAGCATCATGGTAGCGATCTTTCTTTTTTAGGGATTGAGCTATCATGTAATGACACTGGGCTTTATTTGCGCCTTTTGTAATTGCGATGTTGAAGTAGTTTATTGCCCTGTCTAATTCACCTTTATGATAAAAGGCAAAACCTATTTTGTAATATATTTGCGGGTCATCAATAAGACTCTCGGATGCTCTTTGGTATTGGGTTATAGCTTCATCTATATACTGCTTTGCCTGATAAACATCCAAATGCCAATCCATATATAAATCGCCAAGACGTACACAAAGCGCTGTGTTTGAGGGTTCATTCATCAGCATTGATTGGCAATACTCTATTGCCTTTTGTATTTGACCGCTTTTTGTCAATTTATTTATTTTTTTATTTATTTCATTGTAGGTTTTCAACTTTTGCTCCAATGTATTAACCCATTTCGCTCAGGGTTTTTAGGCAGAAGCCGGAAATTTTATCTCTATCATATTCACTTATATGGGAATATTTTGCAATTAGTTTTTCCCCGGCAGTATTAATTATAACACTTTTGATATTTAAATCTTTTTCAAATTCTTCACTTTGAAATTTTATTTCCACTTCATCATCTAAATCAAAAATATATTCATCAGGTATAAACTTTATTCCGCCTGCTGATATGTCTTTGCAGAGCGCGCCGACGAGCTTTTCGCCCTTTTTGATAAAAAACCTGAACTCAACTGCAGCGCGGACATACTCTCTTTTTTGGCTGACTGCCATAGCGTCGGCATTTTCTATAACTAATTCACCATCGCTTGAGGGTGCGCAAATTACCATAGAGCACATTGTTTTTATACCAAATTGTGTGTGTACTCTTACAAAAAGTTCATCCCCTTCGCTAAGCGCCCAAGCATAGCTTTCGTATTCTTTAGGATAAAACACTTTTAGTCTGTCTTCTTCAACAGTTTCTACAATACCTTCCAGTTCAGGAAATTTCGGATTTTTTATGACAATAATCTGTCCGCGTTTAACTTCAATCATGTTTTTTATTCTAATTTATAGTGTATTTTTGTGCAAATTATTAAACAAAGTTAAAAATTTAGATATTTTTGTGGAGCAAGGGCGCATATTAATGAATTTTTTTCAAGAATTAATTTTGCTGCTTCGCAAATATCATCTTCTGTAACCTCGTTTATCATGTTTATAAATTTTTCGCTATAATTTAATCCGAGCCCCATAAGGTAATTGTAACCCTCTATAGAAGCAAGTTGAGAGTTGGTTTGCGAAAAATATTCAAGTTTCCCTGTAATATTTTCTTTTGCCCCCATTAGTTCTTCTTGACTGGGTTTTATGTTTGCAAGTTTTGTTAATTCTTCCATAAATCCGTCAAGAGATTTTCTTATGTTTTTTGGTTCTGTTGCTATATAAAAACTGAAAATGGCTGACTTGTATAGTGTTTCGTAGCTGCTTCTGACAGTGTATGCCAGCCCTTGTTTGTCTCTTAGCTCTACAAAAAGTCTCGAGCTTAAGCCTGATGAGCCTAAAATGTTGTTCATTACGGAAATTTTAGGATATAAATTGCTGTCGACATTGGGTACTATAAAACCTTGAAAAAGTTGTGCCTGATTTAAGTCATCTTTTGCAATTTTTAGTACTTCACACTTGCCGTTTTTGGGAATAAAATCTTCAAGCCTTTGTATTTGCGAATTTACGTTAAAGGATTTCATAAAATCAAAATTTTTCGCAAAAAAATCAACAAGTTTATTTGTATCTTCGATATCGCCTGTTATAGACAGGACTTTTCTTGAATTTAAGATTTTTTTATGGGTTTCGATTATATCTCCAATTTGAATTTTGTCAATTTCTTCAAGGGTTTTTGAGGCGGTATTTGAATAGTGGTGCCCTTTAAATAATCTTTTTATAAAAGCGTCGGATGCTAAAACTCTCGGGTTGTCGAGATCTGCTTTAATTTCGCCTTTCATTTTGAATTTTTCTTTTTCAAATTCTTCAAATGTTGAATTTAAAAGAATGTCTTTTGCGTAATCCATTGCAAGGTTAAAGTCTTCATTTAAGAATAAAAAACTTACCTTTAAATAGTCTTGCTTTGTTTTGATGGATACATCTATGCAGTTATTTTCAAGTTCTTTAGCAAGTGTTTTTGAGTCTTTATTTTTTGTACCTTGTAAAAGCAGTTTTGCAAAAAGTGCGTATGTGCCGGAAATTTTTTCTGCTTCATCAATTCCAAAATAAAAACAAACACAGGTTCTTGGCGTATTTTTTCTGTTGTTTATTATTATATCAATATCGTTTTTTATAATATGTTCCATTATTCTTCTCCTTTCGGGAGTAAAACACTTGTAGAACAAGCGTATTTATTCAGATATTTTTTTGCAATTTCACTTAAATATTCGGTGTTTATTTCTTCAAGCGTTGAAAGATATTGCTCAGCGGGTTTTAAATCTTCGCAAACGGTCATGTAATATCCGATAGAATCTGCAATATCCGACACAGTTTCGGCATCTTGTGCAAAGTTTACTTTTGCACGTTTTTTAGCCTTTTTTAGCTCCTCATTTGTTATATTTGCCAGTTTATCCAATTCTTCTTTTATTTCTTTTACGAAATCATCTTTTTTGTTTGGGTCAAAAACGGCTTCTATAAAGAAGTTGTCGCCGTCTTTAAATTGATAATGACAAGTTTCTATTTGATAAACATAAGGTTTGTCACATCCTTCTATAAATCTGGTATTTAACCTTGAGCTTTTACCTTCGCCCAATATGTTTGATATGACATCTAAAGCAATGGTTTCTTTTAGATTTTTTGCGCTGTCGCATAGGAAGCCAAGCATCAAATAACCTGTGTTTACATCTCCTTTTTGTTCAATGTATTTAGGATTTTTGATTGTTATTTCAGGTTCGCGTTCATCCGCTTTGCATTTTTCTATATCGGAATAATTTTTAAATTTAAATTCTTTTTCAATTTTCTCAAGAATTTCATCATCATCAAAGTCCCCAACAATAACTGTTGTAAGGTTATTTGGACTGTAGAATGTTTGGTAATATCTCATTATTTCATCGCGCGGAATTGATGCTATAATTTCGCCTGTCCCTATTACTTCGCGTTTATAGGGATGTTTTTCATACATTGCATCATTTAAGGCAGAGTACACTTTTCGCCAGTTATTGTCTTTTCCCATTCTTATTTCTTCAATAACCACGTATCTTTCGCGCTTTTCTTTTGGTACTTCGTTATTAAAGTCAAATGCAGGCCCTACTTCATCTTCAGGGATAATGGGGTCGACCATCATATCTGCGTGCATGTGTAGTGCTGTATCAAAATAGCGTTTTGGAATGGTAACGTAATAGTATGTGTAATCTTTCCAAGTTGCAGCATTTATTATCCCGCCTTTAGATTCAAGCGTTCTGTCAAAAACTCCGGCTTTGTATTTTGTGGTACCTTTAAACATAAGATGTTCTAAAAAGTGTGATACGCCGTTGTTGTCTTTATTTTCATTTATTGAGCCTGTTTTTGCCCAAGTGCTGATATTTGCCATATGAGAGTCTTTTTGGGCAATAACAACCTTATGCCCGTTATCATATGTATAAATATTTACAGGTTTTGACAGGTATGGATAATTAATCTCCTGCTTTTCTTTGTAATTTGGCATTTTTCCTCTTATTCCGTTATGTCGGGGCGGAGTTTTGCTGCCCCTTTTAAGTATTGATGTTTAATTTCTTTTTGTTTTTTGGTTGTATTAACACTGATTAGGGCACGCAGACACATATTTATCGCACCCTTGACATCCATTTCGCGATAACACATCATAGGTACGTTTTCAAACCCGCAGTATTCTCTTGCATACTTTGCAGGAAAATCTGCATCTAAGTCTGATGTTACAGTAAAAATAGCAAAGGCAATGTTTTCGACTTCAATGTTGTTTTTATCCAAGATAGCATCCACAAGTTCGACAGTTGCTTCTTTTATGGATTTTTTGTCGTTTTTATCTACGGTTATTGCACCTCTAATTCCGCGTGTTAACATATTTCAAACATATCTCCAGTTTTAATTTTAGCACCAAGACTCCAGTTAAAAGCGCTCATCTCGCCTTTTCCTTCGGGCTTGACGCTTGTTATTAAAATTGCTTTATTACCACAGCATACGCAAATTCCTGTTTTATCAACACTTAAAACCTCTGCACATTTTGCCTTTTTGCACTTGCCTATAACTTTTGTTTTTAAAATTTTAACAAGTTTTCCGTTAAACTTTGTGTGACAAGTGTTTATTGTGTGCATAGCGCGGATTTTATCATGTATTTTTTTTGCATCCTGCGTCCAGTCAATATTTTTGTCTTCTTTTTTGATTTTTTTTGTAAATGTTGCTTTGTCGTGCTCTTGTGTAATGGGTGTTAAAGCATTGTTATACAAGCCTTTTAGTGTTTTATCCAAAAGTTGTGGAGATAGCGACGATATTTTTTGCATTAGTTCCGGAGTGTTTATTTCATCATCCAAAGGGATTTCTTCTTGTAAGCAAATATCTCCTGCATCAAGCTCAAGAGCTGTCTTCATGGTCGTTATGCCTGTTTTTTTCTCACCATTTAAAATTGCTTCGCAAATTGGATTTGCGCCCCTATAACAAGGTAATAGTGAGGCATGTAAGTTGATTGTGGCAAATTTCGGTATGTCAATTACTTCTTGAGATAATATTTGACCAAAAGCAAAAGTTATAAAAAAATCGCAATTATATGATTTTAACTTTTCAATAATTTCAGGCTCTTTTGATATTCTTTGCGGCTCTAAAACTTCAATATTATTTTCAAGAGCTATTGTCTTAATTTTGCTCTGTATAATTTTTTTCCCTCTGTTTGATGGTTTTGGTGGTTGTGTTACAAGGGCACAAACTTCATAATCATTTGAATTTATAAAATATTTGAAAGATTCTATTGCAATATCGGGTGTTGCAAAAAACGCTATTTTCATTGCTTATTTTCACTCTCTTGTTTTAATATTTCTTCCTCAAGCTCAGGTTCATCAAGCATTCTGTCTTGTTCTATTGAGGGCAGGTTGTTTTGTTTTAAAACCTCTATGGCTTCAAACATGTTTCTCGAGTGATCAATAAACAATATTCCTTCCAAATGGTCGAATTCATGTTGAATTGCTCTTGCAAGCAATTCGCCGTCTTTTGCTTCTATAACAAATGGCCTGCCGTTTAAATCCAATGCTTTTACCATAACATTTTTGTAGCGCCTTACATCGACATAAGCTTTAGGAAAACTTAAACAACCTTCATTGCTTTTTATTGCGCCGCTTTTTTTAATTATTTTCGGGTTAATAAAAACAATCGGATTAAGCGGTTCGTCATCAGATGAAACATCTATTACAAAAATTCGGTGGTTTTCCCCAACTTGAGGTGCGGCAAGACCCACTCCGTTGTTTGCATACATTGTGTCAATCATATTTTCTGCAAGAATTTTAATTTTTTTTGAAACTTTTGATACTTCCTTGCACTTTTGACGCAGTTTTTCGTCTCCGTATTTTAAAATTTTTAATATAGTCATAGTTTTATATTACCACAATCTTTATGATTTTAAAAAAATAATATATAATTTTAATATGGCAAAAAAATCTTGTTTTGGTTTTTATTATAGCAACAGGAGAAATTTTATGAAAAAGATATTTGTTTTAACATTGGCTGCAATTTTTGTACTTTCTGCGCCGGTTTTGGCTAGAACAAAGTATGACAAATACGGTCATAAGATAGAACCAAAGAAAAAGGTAAAAATTCAAGCTGCTGCAAAAACGGATACCGAAGAAAAAGTAAAAGAAAAAAATATTCAGGATGCACGTGGCAGAAGTATGGGTAAAGCGGTCAGGCAGGGTGACAGCAACAATTTTACCATGTATGATGTACGTGGCAGAAAAACCGGTACTTATGTAGAGGATAAAGACGGTAACGGTAAATATTATGACATACGCGGACGCGAAGTTTCACGCTCTAACAGGCAGACACAAGATATAAAATAATATCAGTTTCATACAAAAAGCCGTCTTTTATGTTGCTGATACAAATGACGGCTTTTTTGATATATTTTCTTATTTATATAACGCCGTATTTTTTTCCTATTTTTGTAATTATTTCTACCGCCCTGTCTATTTGTTTTTTATTCAGGTCTTTCATTATGCAAAGTCTTATTCTACAATCTTTTCTTCTGACGGCCGGATAAGTTACTATATTTGTATAAACACCGCTTAGTCTTAAATCTTGATACATTTTAAACAGAGTTGCCTCATCTCCAATAATTATTGGCACGATGCCTGAGCGAGAGTCGCCTGTATTAAAACCTGCATTATTTAATTTTTCTTTTATATAGATAATATTTTCCCACAGTTCTTTTCTGCCTGCTCTATCGTGTTCTAAAAGTTTGAATATTTCATTTAATCCTGCAACAATTGGAGCAGGAAGGGCGGTAGAGAAAAAATAACTTCTTGCATAATGTCTTAAATATTGTGCAATTTTTCTTGTTGTTGCGCAGTATCCGCCGACCGCACCTGCTGTTTTGCTTAACATACCTACATTTAAATGTATCCTGTTTTCTACTCTATAAATTTGTGCGGTGCCTCTGCCTGTTGGACCTACTATGCCAAGTCCATGTGCATCATCTACCATAACTTTTGCGCCGTAGAACTCTGCTAAGTCACATATTTTATCTAATCTAGCCACATCGCCGTACATTGAAAATACACCATCGGTAATTATCAGTTTTGCAGCGTTGGTATTTTTTAGTTTTTCCAAAATCTTCTCAAGTGCTTTTAGATTTCCATGCGGATATACCCTAATATCTGCACCAGAAAGTTTTGAGCCGTCAAAAATTGAAGCGTGGTTTGCACTGTCGTTTATAATAATATCGCCTTGTGAACAAAGTGCTGAAATTACACCTATGTTTGTACCGTAACCGCTTGGGAATAATACCGCATCTTCGGTTTTATAAAAATTTGCAATTCGTTTTTCAAGCTCTTTATGCATATCTGTAATGCCTGCATAAACAGATACTGCGCCCATACCGTAGCCAAATTTTTCTATGGCTCTGATTGCTGCATCACAAACTTTTTTGTTTGTTGTTAAATTTAAATATGAATTTGAGCCCAGCATTATTACTTTGTGTTCGCAGCCGTTCTTTTCTTTAATTTTAACCTCAGGAGATGTTTTTTCTGCAAGGCGAATACCCAAGCCTTCACTACCCGTCATAACTCCGCTTGAAAGAACGTTGTCGAGACCTTGTGCTTTTTCAAATAAATCTGCCCCATCCTGTGTGTATAAAAAATCCTCAAATTTCATTATTAAGTATCCTCCTTGCAATAATGAATAAGTTTAAAGTTCTCTTAATAAATATTCAATTACCAAAGAAGACACCACAAGTGGAGGTTATGTTATGCTGCAAGTGCGTCAATATATTTTTTGTCAAAATCACCGTTTTGCGCACGCTCGTATAATATTCCTAGAGCCTTATCATTACTGTATGCTTCTTTATATGATCTTTTTTCTTTTAGCGCACTCCATATGTCTGCAATTTGTAGGATTTGAACCGTAGGAGGATTGTTTTTTGAATAAGTATGATGATTACGAACAAGATTTAACACTGCTCCATCTACCCCGGCTGTTTTAAGCACTTCGTAGCTTAATCGTGCGTGCTTGTCTACAATTTCTTTTTCTTGTGGTGTTAATTTTCCTTTTTTATTTAAAATTTCATATGGAATATATGCTTTTCCTACGTCGTGTAAAAGCGCCGCTTGCCTTACGCTGTTATAATCTTGTGGGCTAAATTTTTCACCGCATTTTTGCATAATTTTTATCGCAGCTTGTTCAGTAGGTATGAAATGTGGATTAATAGCACTGCTTGAGTTTTGCGGGTATATTTTAACGGAATTATATCCTGTGCCGATAATATCTCTTATATTTGGGTTAGTTTGTGCGGCGCTATTTAAAATTTGTGCATTTGAATACTTTTGTATGAACATAGCGGGCGAAATTTTTGCAAGATATGAATCATTAATTCTATATATGGGGTTTTGCAAAGCAGGGTTTAGCTTTGGATACTGACTTGAATATGTGTCCTTGCTTGTGTAATTCCATATATATTTTTTAGGATTAGTTTTTATGGCGGCGTTTGAGCTAAAATTAAGCGCGCCAAAAATTCTATCTGTTTTCACTACTTCTATACCACACACTATCTTATGTATTAATAAAAAAAAATTACATGTAAAAATTGCACGTTTGTTAAATTTTCTTAACAAATATTTTCTTAATATGATTGTGTTTTGGGTAATTTTATATAAATTCTATATTTTGTATATCAATTTTATTAAAGAAACTTTTTTTAAATATATAAACACACAATTATAGAGAGGAATTAATATGAGTTCAAGCGCAATTTACGCTGATAGCTTTGCTATGTACAGAAATTCCGAGAATATTAATAAAGCTATCCAAAACAAGATAAATAACATTGCCGAAAATGAGCTGTTATTTGGCAGTGTTAATTATTCGGGTTCATATGACACTATTTTGAAAAATTATTCTGATAGTGCTGATGAAAGTACGAATGGAACATCAAATGATGCCAATGGTACAACTCAAGGGGAAACATCTTCGGGTGGTGCAGGTACAAACATTGATGATTTATATAATAATGTACAATCATCCGAACAAACATCTGATTCAACTGCAACAGAGGAACAAATGGCGCAACTACGTGCTGCTTATGAACAAGTAGAAAATGAACAAGGCTGGCTTGGCAAAGCTTGGAACGGTGTGAAAAATTTCTTTGGACATGGTAATGGTTCTAATGCCGTAGAAGAAGCGCTAAGTCAAGCAGAAAACGGTGAAATATCATATCAGGAAGCTGTAGAAAAATTACATAATTACTCACAAAAACAAGATTCATTTGTAGAAATATTCTCCAATGTTGCCTCGGGCTTAGCCGTTGTTGCAGGAGTTATTGCCGCTCCTTTCTCTTTTGGAGCCAGTCTTGCACTTGGAGCAGGAATTGGTGCAGCTGTTAAAGTTGGTATTAAGGTTTCTGACAAAGCAACAAATAATGTACAAGGCGATTATTCAGTTAAAGATGGTTTAAAAGATACTATCACAGGCGCTGTTGGCGGTGTTGTCACTGCTGCTACTGCTGGCATTGGTAGTGCTGGCATGGTTGCTGCAAAAGAGGGCGGAAAGGTTCTTATAGGCGAAACTATAAAACAAGGTGCTATTGCTGGTGCTAAAGCAGGTGCTATAAGTGGTGGCGTTATGGGGGCTACAAATTATACTGCAGATGCCGTATTTGATGGTGACGAATTTAATGTCGGCGGTTTGTTAGGCTCTACTGCAACAGGTGCATTTGGTGGTGCATTAGTTGGTGGTACTGTCGGTGCTGCAACATCAGGTATTGGTGCGTACCGAGCTAATGCATCCGGTAATGCAAATGTAGCTGCTGCCGTTGCAAATAACGCAGATGAAGCTGTAACCGCTGCCGCAAATAACGCTGACGATGCTGCTAATGCTGCTGCAAGTACCGGTAATGCAAATGCAGCTAACGCTGTTACAAACAATGCTGACGATGCTGTAACCGCTGCCGCAAATAACGCTGACGATGCTGCCAACACATCTGCTGCTATCGCGGACAAAGCAAAAGGATTTATTAATTCTGCAAAACAAAAAGTAGTTGAATTGTATAATAGTGGTATGCAAGCAAAAAATATGTCCCCGGGTGATATAAGAAGAACACTTACAGGAAAAACAAATGCTACTTATCAAGAATTTAAAACTGCATATGAGGCTATGAAGCAAACAAGTGAATATAAAACAAATCTAGCATTCAGAACATTCCTTGAAGATTTGTTCCAAGTCGGTAGTAGTGAAAATTTCTAATTAATAGCTAATATAAAAATCAAGCACCTCGGTTAAAGAGGTGCTTTTTTGTTACAAATCTTAACACTGAAACACCTTGTCCTGAGCCATTTCCACTAAATTGTATATATTTTATGGCAATTTTTTATATCGAATTTTTTTTATTTATATATACGAGAAAAAATTAGGAGAGCATATGTCTTACGATTACGGCATTACATCATTCACCCCTTATTTGAACGAAGCTTTGTATTCTGCACCGACAAGTAGTAGTACTCAAGATGATTCAAGTATTTTTGGTGCATACGAAAATAACGTTGGCGGATTTGCCGTTAATTATTCTTCTGCTTACGATTCTATAATTAATGATTTTAATGCAAATATTGAAGCGATAAGAGCTGCTCAAGCAGCAGAAGAAAACGCAGAATTGCAAAATGGTCAAAACGTTGGTCAAAATAATGAATATCTTTCTGGTAATGGCGACTCTGTCCTTGCAGGCACAGAAGGTACTAATCTGACAGGTACAGAAGGCACAGAAGCCGCAGAAGGTACAGAAGGCGCAGAGCCGACAGGCGATGCTGATGATGCTGTATATACTGACGAAGAACGTGTACTTGTTAACGAAACCGTTCAAGATATTTTGGATGCAACTGTCAGAGTCAAGACTGGTCCATTTTCACTTGGCACAGATGAAGAGGCTCTTATTAATATCTTAAGCAACGATAGTATTTCACCAAAAGTTATGCGCGGAGTTCAGGCTGAACTTCAAGAACAAGGATATGATTTATTTGAATTAATTAGAAGCGAAACCTCTTGGGGTACTGAAGATATACTTGAGGGCTATGCTTTAGCAAAACTTGGCGGTACATCTAAAGAATCAGGTACTCAACTGGAATCATATGAAAGGTACCAAAACATGGATAAAACAAACGCAGATTATCAAATTTATATAAGAAACTGCGTAAGCTTGTTTAAACAATCAGTTGATGGCTGGGGAACTGATGAAAAAGTATTGGCTTATGTTATGAGCTTGCCTGATGACATTAGAGCAGACGTAGAGGCTTTATATAATGAAAAATACGGCAGCACTAAATCCTTTATGGACAGAGGCAAGGATGAAGTAAGCGGTATTCTTTATGACCATTATTGGAATTAATTAGTGATAAATAATTATTTTAATTGTATAATACTCCTTGTATAAGGAGTATTTTTACATGATAGAAATGAGAGTTATGGGCATTGCCCTTGATACAAGAAGCGGTTCACCCATTGTGGTACTAAATGATATAGATAACAGAAAAGCTCTTCCTATTTGGATTGGTTCGGCAGAAGCAAGCTCTATAATTAGAAAAATAGAAAATATACCTTCGAGCAGACCAATGACGCACGATTTATTTTTAAATTTTTGCTCTGAATCCGGTTATGAGATTACAAAAATAGAAATTAATAATGTTGACGAACAGACATACTTCTCTACAATATTTTTGTATAATGATGAACTACAAAAAGACATAGAAATAGACGCTCGCCCTTCAGATGCTATTGCAATAGCCATCAGAGCCGATGTTCCTATATATGTTACTGAAAATGTTCTTGCCACAGGTGTTGTATCGACAGATACCCAAAAAGATGAAGAAGAAGCAGCTGAGTTCAAGGACTTTATAAAAGACATAAAACCTTCAGACTTTGAAAAAATGATGAAGAAAAATTTTGAGTCTGATCAGTAATCATTTTGAATATAATTTTTTAGTTCGCTAAAGTCTGATAAAATCCTTACAAGAATTTCACTAAGGCACTTTTTATGCTCTCTAAAGGTGAATTGTGTTCTGATAAAACTTTTTTGCAAAGATTTTAAACCAATAAAATTTTGAGTTGCATATTCGCGATATTTCATAGTATTATATTAATAATCAGTTAAAAGAAGGCAAAAAAATGAGCAAAGTTACAAAAGAAATGGGTATAATAGAAATTGTACAAAATCATCCCGAAAGCCTTGAAGTATTTGCAAAATATGGCCTAGGTTGTATTGGCTGCGCTGCAGCAAGATTTGAAAATTTAGAAGCAGGCGCAAAAGTTCATGGAGTTGACCCTGAACAAATGGTTGCAGAAATTAATGAACTAATTGAAAAAAACAGCTAGACAATAAAATTTTTTTATATTAGAATAAAATCGCTCAAAGGAGCAATTTAAGCCCTGGTGGTGGAATCGGTAGACACGTTGGACTTAAAATCCAATGGGGCTAATAACCTCGTGCCAGTTCAAGTCTGGCCCAGGGCACCAAAATAACCCGCGTTATGCGGGTTTTTTATTTAGAATTTAAAAATTTTGTAGGGCTCTATTTTTAGCGCATTTGCCAGTTTTAAAATTGTTTTTAAGCCCGGTTTATTTATGTTTACTTCAATTTTTCCCATATAATCAAGACTGATTCCTGACCTTTCGGCAAGTTTTTCTTGTGTTAATCCTGCTTTTTCTCTTAAATGCTTTATTCTTGTACCTAACTTTTGATAAAATATGTCTTCGTCCATGACAAAAGACTACTGGAAATTTCAACATAAATGTACTGGACAATATCCAGTAAATAGTTTATTATTTTTTTAAATAATATTTGGAGTTATATATGATTAAGATTACGAAAAAATCTTCTTGGCAGCTGGCCAAGAGCGCTTTTACGCTTGCAGAATTACTTATTGCAATTTTGATTTGCTCTATAATTTTGGTTGTCTTAGCGCCTGTTATTACGCAAAGAAAAATTGAACAGTTTCAGGTTGCCAATACACCCAAGCATTTTACTGAAATAATCTATGGTAGTACAAACTGCAATACCATTGATGAGACTACAAACAGTTGTAAGGGAGAATTTCAGGTTCCTAGCGGCACAAACAGTCTTTATGTTACTGTTGTTGGAGCTGGCGGCGGAGGTGGTGGCGGCACTACTTCAGGTAGTATCGAATATAAAACTCCGGGCACTTACGAGTTTATTGTACCTTATGGTGTTAATGAAATTGAGGCAACTTTGGTTGGTGGCGGTGCAGGCGGTGGTGCAGGAAATGTCAGTACCAGTCCAAAAGCTATTTCTTGGACGCATTCAGCTACACTAAATCGTACTTATGTCACAACGGCATATGTGCCATCCACCCTTGAGCAAAGAGGAGTGTCCACAACTTCTGTGTACACTAACGCAGATGCTGTTTTATCTGCTGATGATATTAAGTACTTATTTGCTAAAACTGCAATGGTAACTATCTCAGGCGGCGGCGCTGGTGGCGGTCGCGGTTGGGTTGGTACCGGAGGTGGTGGTGGTGCTGCAAGGCATCAAACTGTTTTGTTTGATAAAACAGGTAATTATAATATCAGAGTGGCTAGGGGCGGAAAAGGTCATTCTTGTAATGGCGCTGCAGGGTGTGGCGGAGGAGCAAGTTATATTGCAGACTCATCCAATAACATAATAATCGGTGCAGGTGGTGGCGGCGGTGGATGTTGGGGCACCAGTTCTGATGTTGGTACAAATGGAGAATCAGCCGGCGCTGCTAATCCTGGTGGCGCACATTGCAGTTTAGGAGGTGCCGGTAGTTTTTATTTTACAAGCGGGTGGAAAAGTATTTGTAACGGCGGTAGGGGCGCACAACCTGGTGGTGGCAACGGTCAAGATGGTATTCGCAGAAGTGGTGTTGATACGCCCGCCGTTGAAGGTAGTAGTGGCGGCTCGAGTACTTTTGGCAAAGCTGGTAAATACAGTAAAACTTCAAGTGCTGTCAGAAATGGTCAGGGTTACGGTGCAGGAGGTTGTGGCGGCGGTAATTGTCCAAATTGTGTTGGCCATGGTGCGCCGGGGTTTGTTGCAATTACTTATTACGAAACGCAAAACGGTGGCGGTGGCGGTGGTAGCGGTTCAATAGTTCCGCGCCAAAGATATAAAGTTACGCCAGGTGAAAAAATTACCGTTATTGTTGGCGAAGGCGGCAAGGGCGGAACTTCTGCAAGTCTATCTTCCGCTTTTGCCTTTAGCGAACCCAAAAGTGCCGAATTTGGCAAGCCTTCCATGTTAAAACGCGGTTCCAGTATTATTGTTATGACTAATAACCAAAATGACTGCAGTTATGGCGCATGCGGGGGTAAATATTCGGGTGATGCAGGAAACAGCGGTTATATTTTTAAAGGCGGCAGTTCTGAAGGTAATTTTAATATATCATCTTTAGGATATTCGCAATCTGTTTTTTATACAGGTGGTGCACAATACGCTGGCGGAACAACAGACAAACCAAGCTCTTATCAGAAAACCATGCGAGGCGGCAATGGTGCAAAGACTATAATTGAAGGCGAGTCTTATTGCAGCGGTGGTACAGGTGCAAGCTTAACAAGTTCTGCAAATATCAATGCACAAGGTTATGGCGGCTGTGGTGGCGGAGGAGGATATGGAACTGTTGCAGGCGGTAATGGTGCAGGCGGTTATGTAAAAATAACATGGAACCCCGACAAAATAGGTCGCGGTGGAGGCGGCTCTGCGGGTTTGGCTTTAAAAAAACTTGTTAACATTCCGGGTGGCAATACAAAAATAGGAGTACAAATAGGGAAAGGCGGCTCAGGCGGTTATATTACTTGGGGCTCAAGCCCTGAAGTTGCTGCTCAAAGCGGTGGGGATACTATTTTTGGAACTTATTCCGGTCAGGCTAATTTAAGAGTCGGCGGCGGTTTAGGCGGAAAGAATGCTTCGTATTCAAATGGGAGTGTGCTTAATGGTATTGGTGGAATTTCTCCGACACTATGTGCATTTGGTAATTTAACCAATTTAGACTGTATCGACGGAAATGTCGGGTATGATGCTACAAGTACACTTAGCGGCGCAGGTGCTGCAAGTACCTATGGTTCAGGCGGTTTTTCCGTTGAGTTTGGTGACGGAAACAGTGCATTATCAAACAGTGCAGGTGGTTCAGGTGGCGGAGTCGTAATAAACGCAACAACTACAACCGCACCTTCTAGAGGCGGCTCAGGAGGGCCCGGAAAAATAATTGTTGAGTGGTAAAATTTCGTATCTTATTTGGTGCGCGCTTCAAATTTTAGTCGTGCACCTTTTTTTTAAATTTAAATTTATACAACCTCGTTTTTTATGAGTTCGTCTTTAATTTTATCCAACCCTGACTTAATAATTCTTGAAATTCTTGAAGGAGAAATAGAAAACTCGTTTGACAATTCATGAAGCTTCTTTTCTTGAAAGAATTTGGATTCTATAAGCTCTCTTTCTCTCTGCGGAAGGGTTGATATTGCTTTTTTTATAGCTTCGGATATTTGTTCAAATTCGCAAGATTCTTCGGGATTTTTCCTAATGTCTTTTATTTCAAAGGGCTTTTCGTTATCTAACATTTCATCTGTCGATAAAATTGTTTTATAAATAGCCTCTCTTATTTCGTTTGTTTGATTTTCAATATCTTTTTGGTTGTGTTTGACACCATGCCAGCGATATCGTCGCCTTAATTCGTTTCTTATCGCCCATTTTATTGCAGTTGAGAGGTAAGACTCGTTATATAAATCTTTTTTTTCATCGGAACAAAGAACATCAACAGTTTGTATTCCGATGTTTACAAGTTCGTCAAACTCAATTAAATGTTGAGAAGATACACTCTTGTACTCTACCTTGGCGATTTTGTTTATAAGGTCAAGATAGTTTCTTAGTTTAACGTTCTTTTCAATTTTGTTTTTTATGTTTTCCATCTTGCTTACCAGAGTAATTATAATACCAAAAAAACACATTTTGTCATCATTTTTTTGTAATTTTTTTGATTAATTTTATAAAAGCGGTGTATATACTTGTATATACACGAATATCAATGTTTAACATTTGTTACAATTTTTATTGACATTAAGATTTGTTTTATATAAATTAATAATGTACCCAAGACAGTCGGTGCGTTTGCTTAATATCCGACCTAGGTAACAAAAAGTTGAATATACTGTTTTTGTTATTGTTTTGCGTGTACAAATATGTTCGCAAAACTTTTTAGTTTATATGCGAATTACCCTTTAGAAAGGAGCGCAATTAATGTCAACAAAGGCTTTTAAAAACGAAAAAATCGAATATTTCAAAAAGCAATTTGAACAGGCTAAAGTTGCAATCGTTACAGATTACCGCGGTCTAAGTGTCGAAGAAATTACTGAACTTCGTCGCGAATTGCAAAAAGAAAATTCTGATTATACCGTTACTAAAAACACTTTGTGTAAAATTGCTTCTAAAGGCACAGATTTTGAAGTTGTAGAAAGCTTGCTTGAAGGCCCTAAAGCTATTGCCTTTGGTTTTGGTGATGAAGTTAGTGCGGCTAAAGTTGTTGCAAAATTCATCAAAGAAAACAAAAAAGGCGAAATTATGGGTGCTGTCCTTGACGGTAAATTATTAAGCGCAAAAGAGGCTGAACAACTTGCAAAAATGCCTTCAAAAGAAGAACTTTACGCAAAAATTCTTGGCTCTATCAACTCACCTGCTTCAGGCATTGTTTACAGTGTAAACGGTGTTATGAGCGCGTTAGTTAGAGCAATCGACGCTGTTGCAAAACAAAAAGCGTAGTTTTATAAGTTAGAAAATAAATATTGAAAGGATAAAAAAATGAGCAATGTAGAAACAATTTTAGAATCAATTGAAAAATTAACTCTTAT
>CALUYC010000065.1 GCA_944324895.1 Candidatus Gastranaerophilales bacterium | reverse complement strand
ACAAAAGAAATTGAAAATAAAATGAGACAAGAAGGCGAGCGCGCAGCGCACGACCTTGGAATTATGAACCTTAACAAAGAGCTTACCAAGACTCTTGGACGCTTATATTATAGAACAAGCTATGGTCAAAATGTATTGAAACATTCGATTGAAGTTGCACAAATTGCAGGAATGTTAGCATCTGAATTAGGTGCTGATGTTAATCAGGCAAAACGTGCGGGCTTGTTGCATGATATTGGTAAAGCCGTTGATCAAGAGCAGGAAGGTACTCATATTTCATTGGGTGTCGAGCTTGCAAGAAGATACGGTGAAAAAGAAGAAATTGTTCATGCAATAGAAGCCCATCATGACGATGTTCCTGCGCACACTTTGGTTGCTGCACTGGTAAAAATTGCAGATACCGTTAGTGCTGGCAGACCCGGTGCAAGACGTGATACGCTTGAAATCTATATTAAACGCCTCAAAAAGCTTGAAGAAATTGCAAGTAGCTATGAAGGCATTAGGCAGTCCTTTGCAGTTCAGGCAGGCCGCGAAGTTAGGGTTGTAGTTCAGCCCAATGTTTTTGATGACGCGGCAAGTGCAAAATTAGCTCGTGACATAGCAAAACGCATTGAGGATGAACTTGAATATCCCGGACAAATCAGAGTTACTGTTGTCAGGGAAGCCCGAGTTACTGAAATTGCGAAATAGATTATGTCAAAAAACTTTAAACTTCTTTTTTTGGGCGATATAGTTGGTCGCCCCGGACGAGAGATAGTACAAAAATTTTTGAATGATAATATTTCAAAGTATGACTTTGTGATTGCAAATGCCGAAAATGCTTCCCATGGTTTTGGCTTGACTCAAAAAAACCATGATGAATTTTTGCAACTTGGAATAAATTGCTTAACTTCAGGTAATCACATTTGGGATAAAAAAGATATTTTTACTTATATCGACGAATCCCCTATTCTTGTTCGTCCTTACAATTATTCAAATGTTCAGGGTGTAGGTTTTCGTGTTTTTGATAATAAAATCGTAGTTATTAACATGTTGGGCAGAACTTTTATGCCTCCTATTGACTGCCCTTTTAAAGCATTAGATGAGTTGGTTTTAAAGTTAAAACAAGATTTTGATTTTGAAAATATGATTTCATTTGTTGATTTTCATGCTGAAGCAACTGCAGAGAAAATTTGTTTTGCACAATATGCCCAAAGCCTTGGTATAAAAGCAGTTGTTGGTACGCATACACACGTACAGACTGCTGATGAAAAAATAATTAATTCAGCGTGCGCTTATCTTACTGACGCAGGCTTTTGTGGGGCGTATGACAGTGTTATAGGTATGGAATTTGAGGGCTCTTATAAGCGCCTTACAACTTCTATCCCGTCCAGATTTGATGTTGCTCAGTCTGATTTATCTCAACTCAACGCTTGTGAAATTGTTTTTGATTATAAAACAGGCGTTGCAAAAAAAATTAAAAGAATTAATTTTATTTATGAGGTAAAGAAATGACAGGAAGGTAAAAGTGAAAATCGACTTGCACATACATACCACCTACTCTGACGGTGCTTATTCTCCGGAGCAGGTGGTTGATACGGCGCTTGATTGTAATCTTGATGTGATTGCACTTACCGATCACGACAATATTTTGTCGCACAAAATTGCAGCAGATTACGTTAAAAAGCAGGGTTACAAGCTTGAAATAATTCCGGGAGTTGAAATTAATACAATTTATAAGGGGTATGAAGTTCACATTTTGGGTTATTTTATGGACACCGACAACTCTGATTTTCAAACTCTCATTAAAAATCAACAACAAGCACGTATTGAACAAACTACAAAAATTGTAGAGCTTTTAAACAAAAAAGCCGGTATTAAAGTTAAGTACGATGATATAAAATCACTGGTGGCACAAGGTGGTAGTATAGGTCGTCCTCATATTGCGCGCGCCATAACATCGGCGGGCGGAGTTGCAAATGTTATGGAGGCATATTCAAAATACATAAATGATGCTTCTCCTGTTTATGTTCCAAGGAAAACGGTAAGCCCGCATGATGCAGTTGAAATCATTAACGAAGCAAAGGGCATTCCTGTTTTTGCACATCCTATCGATGTTGATATATCCGAAAAACTAACCAAAGAACTTGTTAGCTTTGGCTTAAGAGGGATTGAAGCATATCACAGAAAACACTCACCTGCCGTTGTTGAATATTTTTCAACTCTAGCAGAAAAATACGGTTTAATAATAACCGGCGGTTCTGATTTTCATGCGCCATCTGTCAATCATGGTGCAATTTTAATGGGCAAAAATTTCGTACCCTCTTGGGTTTATGACGAACTTATAAAAGAAAAGAAAAGAATAGACATGCAAGATTAAAGGCTCAATATTGAGCCTTTTTTAAATTGTTACATTTTTGATATTTTGGTACAGTGCGCTAAAATGTTTATGTAATAATTAAGACTTAGGGATAATATGACAAAAAGCGAAACTATACAATCGATAATGAAATTCTTGGAGCTTGCCCTTAGTGACGGTGCTCTTTCATTTTTCTATGATATTAAAAAATCATTTAATGATGACAATGAATTGTTTTTCGATTTCTTGTATCATTATCTGACAATTCAAAAAGATGGTAATGCTCCCCTTGAAGATAGACTTTATGCAGATTTTTGTACATATTTTTCAAATATGTTGGAAATTCAAAGTGAAGAAAAGGCGCTTGAGCAAATTGCAAGATATGCCAAATATTACTTGATGTTAAGACTTGAATACATTGAAGATGAAGATTTCGCACGCAGCATCTCGGTAATTAATGCATATGAAGCATGGGATGCTTACCCTTTTTTAATGGAAGTTATGGATGATTATGAAAACAAACGAATTAATTCTGTTGCGCTTTTAAATATGTTGAATATGGTGGAAGATTTAGCATACAAGCGTTTACAAACCGGAGAGAATAACAATTTGTCCTCACTTGGCATGGAAATAAATAAAATGCTGTATAGTTCTGCACAAAGAAGGAATGTGAGTTAATGGCAGCGTTTATAGATAAAGCAAAAGTAAAAGTAATATCAGGACGTGGTGGAAACGGTTGCGTTGCTTGGCGTAGAGAGAAATTTGTCGATAAGGGCGGGCCGGCAGGCGGCGACGGTGGCAGAGGCGGAGATGTTTACTTTGTTGCAGACGAAAATATGTCAACATTGCTAGATTTTACTTATAAGTCTGTTTTTCGTGCACAAGACGGCGAAAACGGCAAAAATAAAAATTGCCATGGTCAAGGTGGCGAGGATATTTACCTCAAGGTTCCGGTTGGTGTAATTATCAGAGATTTAAAAAACGGCAAAATAATTGCAGATTTAGACAAACACAATAAAACGGTTCTTGTTGCAAAAGGTGGTCGTGGCGGTAGGGGTAATGCTAGATTTGCAACCGCTCAAAAAAGAAGCCCCCAGTTTTGCGAACCCGGAGAAGCTCCTGTTGAGCGCGAATTAGAACTTGAATTAAAACTAATTGCCGATGTCGGGCTTTTAGGGATGCCTAATGCAGGTAAGTCAAGTTTTATAAGTCTTATAAGTTCTGCTAGACCAAAAATTGCTGATTATCCTTTTACTACACTTGTTCCTAATTTAGGGGTTGTAAAAAAACCCGATGGTGACGGTTTTATTGTTGCAGATATTCCCGGACTTATTGAAGGTGCCTCTGAAGGCATTGGTTTGGGATATGAATTTTTGCGCCATGTCCAGCGTTGCAGATTTTTTGTACATATTGTCGATATGAGCGTTGATGATCCTGTTTCAAATTATTTAAAAATTAACCACGAACTTGAAAAATATGACCCTGAGCTTATTAAACGTCATCAGGTCTTGGTTTTAAACAAAAAAGATATTGTTGATGAGAATAAAATTCAAAGTTTAAAAGAATGCTTTAAAAAATACGACGAGGATATTTTTGTTGTATCATGCGCAACTTCCGATGGTGTAAAAGAGTTGTTAAATCATCTTTTTGTCCTTGTTGATGAACTTGAGCGATATGAAATTGAAGTTGAAGTTGAGCATGACAGTGAATTTGATAATAACGATGATTCCGCTTTTAATATTACAAAACTTAATAAAAATACATATAATATTACGGGCGGAAAATTAAAAAGACTTGTAAATGTAACGGATATTAAAAATGTTCAGCAAGTAAGGCGCCTGTCCAATATTATGGATTCTATGGGCGTTTGGGAAAAACTTCGCGAGCATGGGGTTCAAAATGATGATACAATTATAGTAGAAGGAGTTGAGATGATTTATACGGATAATTATTTTTAAAAGTAGTTTTTTTGTATGATTTTTTACAAAATTTGACGACAAGTCAACAAGAATATATGATAATAAATATTGAGTATTCATGTAAAATGGTAAATAATAACAACTGACGGATAGTATCGAGAAGTAATGTTTTTTGAGGACGAAAAAGAGAATTTAGAGAATATTGATGATTTGGATCTTGATTTAGATGATGACATCGAGGATGATGATTCAATCAGTTGGGATGAATTGTTGAAAGACAGTTCATCAGATACAGACATAGTATCTATCAATCCAAATAAAGATGTACAGGGTCAAAAATCTCAGACGAAAGTGGTCACAGAAAGTGACGACGAAATTGACGACAATAGTGAGTCACTTACTCTTGAAGATGACGAGTTTATGTCTGAAGATATTGATTTGGACGATGATAATACAGAAGATATTCCACCAAAAAAAGACGCATTTGACGTATTTGGCGGAAAGGATGAAGCAGATAACCTTGAAGACGTCGACAATGAAATGGATGAAGATACTCAAGGTATTTTAAATGAATTAGATAATATGGAAGACCTTGATGCTGCTTTGGAAACTGAAGAAGCTGAAGAACAGACTATAGGTATCAAACAAGATGAAAAACAAATCAATGTCCCGGTAGTTGCTGGAGCTGTTTTTGCTGCAGTGTTGGTATTGGGTTCTCTGCTGTTTATGTTTATGGGCCCTAAAAAAACAGATGTTGATGTTGTGCAAAATGTGCAAATGCAAAATGAAACTCAAACACAAACACAAGAACAAGAACAACTTGATGCTCAGATGCAAAATGAAAATGCGGAGCAAATTCCTGTCGTAGATGATAAGAGTGCGAAAAATTTAAAACCTGATAAAAAAGTTGTTGTGGCTGTTGAAAGCGCGGGTAGAGTTAACCCGTTCTTACCTACATTTGACGATTTTAACAGTAACTATTATGCAGGTATCCCTTCACAAATACTTATGCCTCCGGATAAGTACGGAAATGATACTGATGCGCAAGAACTCTTAAAAGTTGCTGTTTCAGGTATTCTTTTTGACAATGTTAAACCATCTGCAATCATTACAATCAGTGGTGTTGATTATTTTGTTCAAAAAGGCGATATGGTAGATGACTATTTGGTAATGGATATAAACAGACAATTTGTTGTTGTCAAAAAAGGCACTAACATATATAAGGCAGGTGTCGGAGAAAGATTTAGTCAAAATGCACAAATAAATGGTGCTGCAGTATATGGTGCAGGTGGTGTTCGCCAATACAAAAGGGTTACAGATGAACATACATCGGCTTCTGATGTAGAAGTTGTTCCTGTAGACTAAACGGAATTAAAATAATCTAGGAGTATAGGATATAATGTTTACGCAAAAAACAAAAAGCATAGTTCAAAAATTTACGGTACTGTTGATGTTATTTTCTTTTGTCCAATCTTCTTGGGCAGGACTTGACATGAAGTTTTCAAGCGAAAATATACAGACAGATAAAATTGCGTACTCAAATTTTGACACGCCTGCAAATTATTACGATACAGCAGATGCTGAGTCAAATATCCTTAATATCAACAACTATGTTAGGGAAGAATTCGGTTCAGACATAATAAATTTAAATGATAATGCAAAAATAACCAATTCTAAAACAAAGATTAACCTTTCACTTAGAGATTCTGATGTAAAACAAGTACTTAGAATGTTTGCGCAAAAAGCTGGTATGAATGTTATTTTCCACAACTCTGTAGATGGTAAAGTTACACTTGATTTGGTCAATGTAACTCTAAATGATGCGTTCCTTTTAGTGCTGCGTTCAGCTGAATTAACTTATGTTTTAGACGGTAAAAATATTATCGTCGCATCGGCTGCTCAGGCTTCATCTCTTAGTTTTTCTAAACAAAATTTAAATATTATTCCTATTAAATACGAAAGAGCACAAAATATTGCAGACTTTTTGAACAACAATATTTTTAGTTCAAAAATCACAGGACTCTCAGGAGATAAAATTGTAACTTCAAATCCTGCTACAAATGAAATTATGATTTTCGGCACACAAAACGATTATGAAGTTGCACAAAAAATTGCAAAAAAATTAGATAGAAAACCTATGATTAACACAT
>CALUYC010000064.1 GCA_944324895.1 Candidatus Gastranaerophilales bacterium | reverse complement strand
TCTTTGTAATTCTTGAAGCAAGTTTTCTAAAGTTTTGAGGGTTTTGGATTGATTCCATATATAGAAGAATTTGTTTTACATCATCGTCATTTTCCCAGTATTCAAGCATTGTTTCAGCATTAATATCGGCTTGGTTACCGATTGAAACAAATTGAGCAAAACCAAGGTTTAAGTCTTTTAAAATATTTAAAATGCCGCCACCAAGCGCACCTGATTGCGAAACAAAACCGATGTCGCCTTTAACGGGAAGAGACTCGGCAAATGTAGCATCCATTCTAACATTGTCGTTTGTATTTAAAACACCTAAGCAGTTAGGGCCTACGCATCTCATACCATAATCACGTACTTTTTGAAGAAGTTGACGTTCAAGTTCGGCACCTTCTTTTCCTGTTTCTTTGAAGCCTGCTGTGATTATGCAAAGCCCTTTGATACCTTTTTTATGGCATTGATCAATAGTATCAAGAACAAATTTAGCATTAACTACAATAACCGCCAAATCTACTTCGCCAGGTACTTCGTTAATTGAAGTATATGCCTGGAAACCTTCAATCATGCAGCCTTTTGGGTTAACGGGGTAGATTTTTCCGTTAAATTTATAATCTCTTAGTCTTTGCATTATTTCAGAACCGATTGTTTTAGGCTTTGTTGAAGCGCCGATAACCGCTACCGATTTAGGTTTCATAATTTTGTCAAGTACGTTCATTTTTTAACCTTTCCGTTTATATTAATAACCTTCTTTTATCCACTCTCTGTTTCTGAATTTTGCACCTGTATTTTTTGCAATTTCTTCGCATTTTTTCAGGTCTAATTCATATTCATCTTCTCTAAACTTTGAAACAACACTCATTGTGGTATCAATACCGCACTTTGTGCACTCTTGCGCGAAGTCAAGCATAGCCTGATAAGCGCCTTCAAATTTTGGTTGAGATAATCTGTTGTATAAATCTTCGTTCTGAGCGTTTAAACTAATTGAAATAGAGTCTACAAGCTCTTTTAGCTCAGGAACAATATTCTTTTTGTTTACAAAATTACCATGTCCGTTTGTATTAATTCTTATTTTTAATTTTGGCATTTCTTTTCTTATATATTGGCAGATTTTTTTTACTTCTTCAAATTTTATAAGAGGTTCACCATATCCGCAGAAAATAATTTCTCCGCCTTCAAGTACTTTTTGGGCGGAGTTTTTAATTTGTTCTATAACATCGTCTGCTTTGACATTTTGCACATCAAGCCATAAGTTTGCGCCTTTAACGTCATCTTTAATATCGCGCACGCAAAACCTGCATGCATTTGTGCAAGCGTTTGTTATGTTTATATATGCCTTTTGCCCTAAGAAATAAACTAAGTTTGACACTAAAAAACCTCAAAAACTTATAAATAAATTATTGCACTAAAAGTTTTTAAATCAAGCAGATTATAAGTTTTGAGTGTTTTTAATTTATGAATTTTGCTGGGGATTTAAAAGCACATCGAGAGTCATAGCTGTCATTTTTTTAGCTTTTTGAGGATTCACACCTTTTTCGATGTAACCCTGCATTAAATTATGTGCAAAATCAGTAATAAGTTGGTATGTAAAAATATCATCCTCTATATTAAGCGGGTCAACTTGTATATGAGCTTGTGATTTATTTATCATAGCTCTGCCATAGTTATCCCCGGGGACATGTCTTAAAATATCTTTGTCGCTGGTGATTTCTTCTGTTGTTTCTTGAGGTTCAACATAATCAGCGCCTGAAGATGCTTTATGTCCTTGAGGGTTAAAACCCAAAGGGTTAGCACTATTCATGTTTCCTATATTGTTGTTCATTTATTCTCCTTAAGAAAATCGTGTTTTGGGTTTTACTATATAAAACATGAAAAATATTTTTTTTGCTAGCAATATTGAAAAATTATATACTTTTTGTATTTTTTATTTATTAGATAACCTGAAAACGCAATAAAATCAATACCATAATGGGTATATAATTCATCTTAATATTTCTTAATAAAAAAAAGCCAAGTTATAAAAACAATGGCTTAACAAGGATGACAATAAAGTTAATATATGGTGTGTTTAATATGTTTTCTCTCTCACATTTATGTTTTCGACATTGACATTCCACACTTTATTTTTTTGTACCAAAAATCCTCCATTTGATGTAGAATGCTTTTATGAAACTTGTTATTCAGATACCTTGTTTTAACGAAGAAGAAACTTTGGCGCTTACGCTTAATTCTTTGCCTAAAAGAATTTCAAGAATTGATAAGGTTGAGATTTTAGTTATAAACGACGGTTCAAGCGATAATACTGCTAAAATTGCTCAGGAGCTGGGAGTTAAAAGAGTTGTCACATTTAAGCGCAACTTAGGTTTGGCAAGAGCTTTTTGTTCCGGGTTAAGTAATGCTCTTGATATGGGTGCAGATATTATAGTGAATTTGGATGCTGATAATCAGTATTGCGCTGATGATATAGAAAAACTTATTGAACCGATTTTAAATAAAAAAGCAGACATTGTTATAGGCTCGCGTCCTATTGAAGATATAGAGCATTTTTCTCCGGTAAAGAAAATTTTACAAAAATTGGGTTCCTTTGTTATGAGAAAAGTCTCAGGCGCAAATGTGGACGATGCACCCAGTGGTTTTAGAGCGTTTTCGGCGTATGCCGCAAAGAAAATAAATGTTTTTGATAATTATACGTATACCCTTGAAACAATTATTCAGGCACAAAGAAAAGGGTTGAACATTATATGTGTACCAATACGTGTAAACAAGGAGCTTCGTCCCTCAAGGCTTGTTAAGAGTAATTTTAACTATATAATGCGCTCTGTTATTACAATGCTAAGGATATTTATAATATATCGACCGTTTAGATTTTTTGCCTTTATTGGTTTTTTAATGTTTATTTTAGGAGCATTGTTAGGATTTAGATTTTTATATTTTTATTTAACAGGATGTGGCCAAGGACACATACAATCTCTTATTTTGTGTGCAATATTATTAATACTTTCATTTCATTGCGGACTTTTGGCAGTTATTTCTGATTTACTTGCAATTAACAGAAAATTGCTTGAAGATATACAATTTAATATAAGAGAGAAAAAATAATTTTAATTAAAAACCCGCAGGAGTTTCCTCTTGCGGGTTTTATACTTTGTACAAACTTATTAAAGTTTGCTTGCTACCATTAATGTAGTTTCAGCCAATCTTGTTGAGTAGCCCATTTCGTTAT
>CALUYC010000063.1 GCA_944324895.1 Candidatus Gastranaerophilales bacterium | reverse complement strand
CAATTTCAAGGTAATTTGTCGGTTGTCCGCCTAAAAGTGATGTATCAATTATGGCGCAATTTATATTTCCTCTTGCGCAATATACTCCGGCACTCAGTCCTGCAGGGCCTCCGCCTAATATTATGGTATCAAAAATCTTCTCCATTTATCCCAAATCTCCTGATATTTTTTGTCCTACTACTTTATATTTTACTACATCTTTTTGAATTAGCTTATTATTTACATATCTTTCTATAATATATGTATCATAACCAGTAAAAATATTACCGTTTAATTTAAACTCGGGGCTTTCTTTCTGGACAATTTTCATGTTTCCTCGGGTATTTGATTTTACCCTTTGGAATTTTAAGGTCTTGCCGTCCAGATTTTTTTGCGATTCGACCTGAATAGAAGAACTTGCACCTGTGTGCACGTTTTCTAAAATTAAAGTGTTACCATATCCTCCTAATGTCCATATATCGACGCTTAGCGCATTAAAAAGTTCCGGATTATTAGTTTCTGATATTTTTGATGTTACATGCCATGTGCCAAAAAAGCCTTTTGGGATTTCATCTTTAGAAACAGTTGCGCGTAAAACTTCTGCCTGTGCGCAGCCAATCGTAAACAATAAAATAAGTGCAATTAAAAATTTTCTCATATATCAAAATATAATAATTTTTTTACAAATATCATACTTTGGATTGAGGCGGATTTTATCAGTTATTGTACTATATAAGAGAGGAGTTTTAATTTTGAGAAAAATAATAACATTAATTTGTCTTGTTATGTTTGCTATGTTGTGTATTATCAACTACACAATGCCTGCTGATGCTGCAAGAAAAAATACCAAAGAAAAACAGGAAGCTCCTAAGGTCGATGAAGAACAACTAAAAAATCTGACCCAAAAAATTGACCTTTTAACAAGGAAATATTACACTCGCGAACTTTATTCACCCCAAGACAGTGATGATTTAATCAATATAAAATTACAGCTTGATGAAATAATGAACACTACTCCAGAGCCTGTTTATGCGCCTTTATATTATAAATTAGGTTCTCTTTATAAGTTAAGAGGCATGAAGGCAGAGTGTGTAGATTGTTTAAAAACTGTTATAGAAAACTTCTCTGATACGGCTTATGGCCCAAAAGCACGCGAGGTATTGACTGAAATGGGCATAACAATTAAAGAGCCTGAGCCTCTTTTGGGTGAAGATGAAGAATATGAAGAAGATGAAGAATTTTACTAAATTAAGTTAAATTCAAGTCCATCATATTCATTGTACCGAGCAGAGAAAGACCTATCATATAAGATGTGTTGTTATTAATAAAACTTATTGAGCTGCCTTGGTTATACTCATTAAAGTATTCTTCGGCACGAATTCTCATATCGTTATATTTGTCGTATTCTTCTTCATCTTGAGCATTTAAAATTCTGTAATCAAGTTCTTCCATAATATCATCATAGTCTTCTTGAACAGATTCGTTTTGATGCAGACCCAATTCCCACATAATATCGTACCAAGGGCGTTCTTCATAACCTTCCGTTTCCTGCATTTGCTCTTGCTGTTCTTGCATGCGCTCCATTTGTTCCATTATCATAGCCTCCCTTAGACGCTCTACGTCCTTGTCGTAGTCGTCGCTTGGAATAAGGTTATATTGGCGCATTAAAAGATTAAGCTCGTCTTTTTGTTTCTTTTTATCGTCCTCAGAGCTTATATTATAAATATATGTAAATGTTGAAATTGAATCTATTGGGGATATTGCCATAGTTCTTGCCTTTACCTTATATTTTTTTTATTCCCCATAATATTTAATAAATAACGATATTTTGTGAAATTCTTATGTAGTGTATAATAAATTTCATAATGGAAAACAATTTGCATAACCCAAAATTTAATAAACATGGCTATATCCAAGTTTACACAGGTAACGGCAAAGGTAAAACAACAGCATCTTTGGGACTTGCCCTAAGGGCTTTAGGCAGAGGTTGGTGTGTTTTGATTGTTATGTTTACAAAAGGCGGCAGTGATTACGGAGAGTTATATTCTTTTGCAAATTTATCCGATGAAATTAAAAAATGCTTTAAAATAGTCAATGCCGGTGCAGATAGGATTGTTTACAAAAACAATATTGAAGAAATTGACAGACAAGAAATAAAAAAAGGCTGGGATATAGCGCTTGATGCAATAAAAAATAATAAATATCAGCTTGTAATATTGGATGAGATAAATATTGCAATAGATTTAGGCCTAATTGATTTAAATGAAGTGCTTGAAGTCCTTAAAAACAAGCCTTTGGATATGGAAATTGTTTTAACCGGCAGAAATGCAAAACAAGAGATAATTGATATGGCACATTTGGTGTCTGAAATTGTTCCTGTTAAGCACTATTGGGATATAGGTGTAAGCGCAAGAGAAGGTATGGAATATTGAATAAAAAACAAAAGTGGCTGGAATTAAAAAAAAGATTGAACAATGCCGTATTTGTTGAAATTGTTATTTGGATTTTAGTGCTTTGTGTATTTTCTTGCGCGACGTATGGATTTTTTTACTATAAATACATAAAACCGAATCTGTACACTATAGTTTTTAACGATACAGATGGCCTTATAAAAGGTTCTCCCGTTAGGTTTATGGGGGTTGTAGTGGGCCATGCGAGAGATCTTGAGTACCATAAAGATTCAATCGAGGTTCAAATTATAGTAACAAAAAAAGGGGTAAAAATTCCCTCCGGTTCTATAGCTTCAGTTGAATTCAGCGGTATAGCAGGTTCAAAATCCATTGAAATTATGCCGCCAAAGGAAAATTTATCGGACATTGGGATTATTTCAAAACCGACACTCAGAATTGGCGATGTATTGGATGAATATTCAGCTATAGGAAAGGTTTTTGCTTCGTTAAAAGATTTTGTCGATGCCATAAATCAAGATAATGTATATAAAATTTTTGCCGCGGTGAAAGGTGCTTCATCAAACGTGGATAAGATTGACGATGAAATAACCGATACCAACACAAAACAAGATGAATTTAATAAAAAATTGCAAAAAGTTATTGAAAGCGAAAAAAATCTTGAAAAAACTCTTGATAGAGCAAGCGCCCATGCCAAAAAGATTGGGTCTTATTTCAAAAAATAATTTTTTGTGATAATATTTTCTCAAAGTGGAGATGTAAAAAAGGTAATGGCAGAAAATTTAGTTGAAGTAGTAGTTGACGTTGAAACAACAGGTCTTGATTATACAAGAGAAAAAATAATTGAATTTGCGGGTGTAAAACTTGTAAATGGTGTAATAACCGAAAGTTTTGAAACTTTGGTTAACCCTCATCAGCATATAAGAAAATCTTCTCAGGCTATTCATGGAATTAGTGAGGAAGATTTAGAAGATGCGCCTGAGGAAGAAGAAATTTTCCCTAAAATATATGAATTTATTGGCGATGGCGTAATTGTTGCCCACAATGCAATTTTTGATTTCAGTTTTTTAAACAGAACATCAAAAAGGCTTTATAATAAACCGCTTGAAAACCGCTATGTAGATACGCAAATGATGTTTAAGGAAGTTTATCCTCAAATGGAATCTTGTGGTTTAGAGTGTTTAATGAATACTTTTAATGTTGATTTTTCAACGCGTCATCGAGCTATGGCAGATGCTTTGGGGCTTGCACAGTGTTATCCCAAGTTAAAGGAAATGTATTTTCAAAAGTACGATTGGCAGTTGTCACAAATTCAAAATGCAGATTATCTTTTCGAAAGATATTTAAGGCTTCAAAATGCAATTAGCGTTATGCAGTCTGAAATTCAAGATTTAAGATCTATTTTTAAAATTTATTTTGAAAAAGGCGGAGCTGACATTGTAGCAAACTCAGGCGAAGTGCTTTCTTACAATTCCAAAAAAACTTTTTCATACGATTTTTTACAAATTAAAGACATTTTAGATGAAATTGGTGCGTTGCCAAAGGCTGTAAGGCTTAACAATGCTTTTGTCGACAGGCTTGTTATGGGCAATGCCTTGGACGAGGAAACAAAAGACAAAATAAAATCTGCAAGAATTGCAATAAGTGAGAATAAAACTCTGTCGGTTAAAAAGCCTGATAATAGTGCATCTTAGTTTTGAATATTAAGAAATGTAAACAAAGTATGTCTATTTAGTATATAAAAAGGCAATATTTTTTGTATATATTTTTTTATATAAGTACAAGAGACAAAACCAAACACACACGAGAGATATTAACTACCACCATACACGAGAAGAGAAGAGAGAGAACCACACACAAAGAACTTGAGGATAAAAACCAAGTTTCCCCTCCCCCAAGAAGGAGGGTTTTTTATTTGCTGGCAATTTTTTCTTTTTTTTGTTTTTATATAGGTATGTTAAAGTAGAAAGTACTTATGAATTATTCAATACCAGGTGTTTATAATAAAATATTCGGAAATACAACCACAGGTTCTGTTGTACAGCAGGTAAGTACATCTGTTGTTCCTGAAAAAAAAGATAGTTTTGAAAAAAGTAATCACAAAACACTTGCTATAACTTCTGCAGGTGCTATGGGCGGAGGTATTGCAGGTGCTATATATGCAAAAATTACTGAAGCAGCAAGGGCGATACCTAATTCTATCTTAAATAAATATGATAAGGATCATAGCACTCTTGGTGCAGCAAGAGCAGAGGTTGAAGAACGAGTTTGGAAAGATGAATTTGAACCACTGCTTAAAAGCATGGTCAATAAGCTTTTAAACAAAGAGGAATTGACTCCTGAAGAGTTAAAGCTTGCAAAAGATATAGATTTAGACCCAAATATGGTTAGATTTTTCGATAAT
>CALUYC010000062.1 GCA_944324895.1 Candidatus Gastranaerophilales bacterium | reverse complement strand
AGATATTCGTTTATAATCCTATCAGCTTCTTCGACTGACATTTCAAGCTCTGCCTTAGGTGTTTCACCTTTGTAGTTATCTATGTTATTTGCCATTTGTTGAGCTTTGTATCCGTAAGCTTCATTTTGGGCATCGTTCAATTTTGTTCTTAGGGCTGCTTTGATGTTGCCGTATTCTTTTGCATCTTTTATCAGGTCTGCGTATTCATTTAAATCGCCTAATTTGTCTTCGGCTTCTTTAAAGTTATCGTCCAGAACGTTGTCAACAGTGTTGCCATCGAGTTCAGAGTAGACATTTTCACCTAAAATAGGATCATATACCGCTTTCATGTAATCTTCTGTAACATATTTTTGGTAGCCTTCAGCACTTGAACCGTCTTTCATTTTAATATCAAATGTGCCTGTAATCAGCGAGTTGTTGATATTGATGAAGTCTTCTTCACCTTCAATGCCCTCGCCACGTGATTGTGTTTTTTCAGTGAACGAGTTGAGGTCAATACTTTCAATACCCAACTGTTCTGCAGTCAAGAACTCATAATCACGATTTGTGTGTTCGGTATTAAGCACAAGAACGTTTTTAAGTTCATCACCTTTTATTATGCCATCACCATCGGTGTCAAACATTGCAAGTTCTTCCATACCGTCAACACCGTTAGCGCCAACCATTTCTGTGAAATCGTTTAAAATGCCGTCTTGGTTTCTGTCGATTGCAAATTCGTAGCTGTTGTCACCAATATGGAAACCTACAGGGTCTGTCCTTGAAACGCTATTTGAAACTGTTTCATCGCTTGTGCCTCTGTTGATTTTTACATCGGGGTAGTTCTTTTTGATTTCACTTTCAAGAGCGTCGTATGTGCCTTTTGATTTGTCATCACCAATGGGTAGTGTTACTTCTTTTTCGCCCAATGTGAATTCAATTCCGCCGCCGGGCCATAGTCTTGTTAATGTGTATGCTGCTTCTTTCCAAGTGAAACCGTTATTTTTCATTTCGGTTACTATTTTATCGTCCTTAATTGCACTGTCCATTTCTGCAACTTGTAAATCATCTCTTTGAACAGCACCTTCTATTTTCTTAAAGCTTGTAATAAATGTACTGTATATATCTCTTGCTGCACCGTCATGACCATAAGGTACTACTGCACCGCCGTCATCACCATGCGAGATACCAATAGAGGGATATATTTGTTTTATTGCGTCAAGCATTTCTTTTTTAGAGAAACCTGCCCCTTGCATTTCTTCAAGCAACCCGTTATTTAGGGCTGTTGAGAATGATCTTAATTGTGCATTATTGCTTGTGTATTGGTCGACTCCGCCTGTTTGTCCCGCTGTTATTGCTTTGTATTTTTCTATAAGTGCGTTTTTGGTTTCTGTATTACCTACCACCTGTTGGTTTTCCCTGTTTGCCATACGTGTAGTGTATTGTGCAAGATAACCGTCAGCCAAATCTTCTTTTGCAGGTGTAAAAATCGGTACGGACGGGTCTGTATCTGATGTTTGATAGCTGCCTGCAGCGCTTGTCATATTTTCTCTTGTTAATTTTAATAAGTCTAATGTGCTTTTTGTTGTGGCATATTGAGAGTTTAGACCGTCAATATCACCAATTAAGCCTTCCATTTCGCCAACAAGACCGTTTAATTCGCTTTGCGGTGTTCCTAATTCTTCGATAGCTCTGTCTATATTGACTCTGCCACCTGAAATTTGGCTGTTAACCAAGCCCATTTGCTCAATAATAAACTCGTTGAGAGTTCTTTCTCCGCCGTTTTTCTTCGAGTGGCTATCATTTTTGTAGTGATACATAGCGTTATCAATAGCTTGATCCACTCTTCTTTTTGATGTTGCTTCATAGTCTTCGGTGTCTGAAACTATTTTTGCAACTTTATCAGCTATTTCACTTTTTAACTCTTCAAGCTCATCTTGCTTTTCAGAAATTTGTTTTTCTAAATCTTTAATTTTATCATCAAATTCTTTAATTTTGTCTTCAAGGTTGTCAATTTGTTGGTCTATTACTGCCTTCTCAGTTGTCGAATTGAAATATTTTTGCTTAAACAACTGTGACAGAGCTTCTTTTTGCTCTGTTCTTGATTTTGCATAAATTCCGCTAAGATCGCCTGTAACTTTTGTAAGTTCATTAGCTCTCTTTGTTCCAAGAATGTTAGAGTTTAAATCTGATCCCATATTATTTCCTTTCGCACCTTTTATTGTCGTCCTTAAATTTTTGTACAATAAAACTGAGTGTACGATTTATAAATTCGGCACACTCAGTTTAAAACTTTATATTTTAAAAATAATTATTTACAAATGTTAATATTACAATTTTGGAGTTTTTAAATTTTCCTCAAGTACAATGGGTAATTTTTGTCCTTTTTTTGCTTTATAATGCAGGCCGGGTGATACAATGCCTGTTAAAAGTCCAACGCCGCCACCAATAGAGCCTCCTATAATAACTCCTGTTATTACGTTACCTCCGGCGACACCTATTGCAGCACCTAAACCTGTGCCAACACCGCCAATGGAGAGCGTGTAGGCCGCAATTTTTTTAGCGGTATCTTTACCGCCTAATTGCAAATAATCTTTTTTGCCTGAAATTTTTGCAACTATAGGGACATTTTTTCCGTCAGGAAATATAATATGGCTGAAATTTATACAAACTATTGCGTTTCTTGAAAACCAGCGTGGTTTTTTGATTTTAACAATTTTTGCAATGAGTGATGAGCCTTTTGGAATAACACATGTACCTTCTTGAGTTGCAAGGCCTTCTAAGAATTCAAATTGTACAAAATCGCCTTCTTTGTAATATTTTGAATTGAAATTTTGTGCAAATGAGATTTCAATAACGTTTTCTTTTTGTACTATGTTTGAAAATTCCGTTACTTTTACAAGGTTAACCTTTGAATATTTATTTGGCATAAGGTGCTCTACTGTTACTTCATTGTCGCTTGGCGGATTTTCAAACTCTTGCGCAAATACGGCCGGAGCGGACAACGTAAATGTAAAAAGGGTTGCAAGAATTGCGGCAAAAAACTTTTTAAACAACATAAATTCTCCTTTAAATTTCGTTTTCAAGCATTTTTCTTCTTTGTGCTGATTCAAATTCGAAACATTTTTTAACTATAAAATTAATTTCTTTGTCACTTATTGATATGAATTCAAGTGATGTATCGTAATATTTTACTGAATTTATTTCAATCGGTTTGGATTTTATGACTTTTGCAAGAGTATTTATTGTTTCTTCGCTAAATATTAAAGTAAGCTCAACTTTTGCATATTTGGATATATCTTCATCTAATAGAAGTCTTATGCCTTTTGCGCTTATATCTTTTGATTTGGTTCGAACTATTTTTGTGCCGGCAAAGGGGGAAAGCTTAATAATTGTATCAATTTTCATTTTTACTCTTATATATTCCCTTCTTTGTATTTTATCAACACTTATGGGCAAAGAAAGTTCACATTTTTCTCCATTATAGCTTTTAAGTCTGCATCTTAATCTAAATACGCCGCCTCTTGTGTATGCATACAAATCAAGCATTTGCCCCAAAGGGAAATTAAACTGAACGTGTTTATTTTGTGGCTTCCCTACAAAAATTGAATTTTCCTCAAACCTGTCAAAGGCACAATAAAATCTTATTGTACTGTTTGTTGTTCTGACTATTAATTCAACTCTTCTGCCGGGTTCTATATAATCTCTGTACTCGTTCATATTGTCATATTATATCAGATTAGCTTATATTTGAAAATTGATTTTAATAAATATACTGGTTTTAATATAGACATTCGGGCTATTTACAAACTACTTTATGACTTTTATTATTCTTATAGTGCATATTCCACTCTCACTCGTAAACTGTTTTGCCCGATAACATTAAGTTATCGGCTTTTTTTATGAACAAGTATGTCTTTAAACAACTCTAAATCTTCTTCTTATAAGCATTCTTTTATTGTTTATACAGTCCTCTTTGCTCACAAAAAACTTTGGAAAATATCTTTGTCCCAATAGTCCGGCCTGTGTAATTAAATGCGGATTATTACATACAAGATTTATGTTTTCTTTAAACAAGGTTTCAATCACGTTTTTATCAGAAAAACATTCTATTTCACTGCAATCAATAGCAAAATTATGTTTGCTGAAATTATTTATAATTTTTCTAACTGTCTTTAAATCCAATACCTTTTTTTTAATGTCTACAATGTTAATATTACTGTATTTTTTTGAAACAAAATCCATTTTGTTTAAAAATCCTTGTTAAATCTTTTATTAATTATAACTTTTTGTTTAATTTTCTAGTATTGCAGCAAGGTTTTAACTTTTTTATACTTTAGTATGAGGTTTAATTTGTTTTTTTAATTTTTTTTATGTTACTATTACTCCATAATGGATTTGCTGAGATTTTTTAAAAGACCTAAAAAGGAAGATTTGTTTAATAAATACCCTGATGGAATTTTTATAGTTTCTCTTGAGGGTAAAATTTTGGATGCTAACAATAAAGCTGTTGATATGTTTAGGGCTTCCAAGTTGGAAATGATTGGCGAATATTTTTCCGCATATGTCGATGGCGGTTCAAATTTATTAAACAAAGCAGTTACACAGAAATCCCCGTTAATCTCAAAAGTCAAAGTACAGGATAGTAATGATGATAATTATTTTGAAATTTCTGCCTCAAGGGATACTGTTGGTCAAAAGGTGTATGTAACATTGCGTGATGTTACACATAACTACAAGATGCATAATATGGTAAACGGCCAATTTGAAATTGCAAGAAATATTATTGACGAGAAAAATAACTACTTGGTTAATATTTCAGGAGAAATTTTATCCTCCCTTGCAACAATAGATGGTTTTTCAAGAGCATTGTCAGATGGTGTTGGCGGTGTTTTAATTGACAAACAAATGAAATATGTAAACATTATCAATAAAAATGCACGTGAGCTTACTTGTGATTTAGAAAAATTGTTTACGATTTTTAGACTGGAGTCAAATTTATACCAATACGATTATAGAAATTTTGATCTTGTGAATCTCTTAAATGCTATTGTAAAGCAGTACGAGCCATTTTTTGCAAAAAAGAAAATGCTTTTTGATTATAATTTTTCTTCGCTTGCATCAAGGGCTTGCTTTTTGGATCAAAGTGTCTTTGAATATGTAATTAAAAGTATTTTAGATGTTTTTCTGATAAATTCTCAAGTAGGAAAAGTTACTTTAAGTGCAGGCAATCCACCGTTAGCCTTTTTGGAAACACATGAGTTTGATGGCAAAACCTCTGATGACTGTATGTCTTATGTTCTTTTTGAGATGAAGGCAAGTGAGCTATTTTTTGATGATGACGAATTGCAAACACTTTTTGAACCGTATTCTTGTAATAACAAAAATAAGCGTCCGATTAGTACAAAGCTTTCCTTTGTGCTAATGAAAAAATTTATAAAGCAATTTAAAGGTGATATCTGGGTGTATTCAAAACCTGCATTCGGTACTATGATAAGTCTTGTAGTTCCGATTGACAGAAAATAAAAAGGGGTTTGTGTG
>CALUYC010000061.1 GCA_944324895.1 Candidatus Gastranaerophilales bacterium | reverse complement strand
TAACTTGTTGACCTTCATATTCAACGTTTGTTTTTCTTGCCGTAAGACCTAAAAATCTTGCTTGGCTTGCTGCCATTCCCATTGTTTTCTATGCCTCCATTGTTCTTATGTAACCAATATCGACATTACTTTTTGTAAACTTTAATTTTTTGCTTTTTTTGTTACAATTTGTTAACATTAAGAACAAAACCTTATATAGAACACACTGTTTTATACTTAATGCTTATTGTGAAAAAGTCAAAAAAAGGTACAATATCGATATGAAATTAATTGATATTCACATCCATGGCGGTTGCGGGGTCAACTTTAATACGTCAAATTATAATGAAATAAAATATTTTCTAAAAGAACTTTACAAAAGAAATATTGTAGGTATTTGCCCGACCCTTGTAGGAGACAGCGTTGAAAACCTACGCAGCCGTTTTGAACTCTTTAAAAAACTTATAAACAAGCAGGAAAATAATGAAAGTAAGATTTTGGGCCTGCATCTTGAAGGAACATTTTTAAACCCTAATAAACCCGGTATTCAGGATAAAAACGTATTTTTAAAACCGACTGTAGTTAATTTTGAAAAATTGACCGAAGGCTTTAGAGATATTGTAAAAATAGTTACCTTGGCACCTGAACTTGATGAGAACAACGAGCTTGCAAATTATTTGGAAGCAATCAATATAAAAGCACACGCAGGGCACACACTTGCAACAAATAAAGGCGGCACAAGTGCTACAACTCATCACTTTAATGCTATGCCTCAAATCAACCACAGGGGCGAAAACCTCGCACTGGATACACTTTTTGATGATAAAACCTACAGCGAAATTATCGCAGATGGCATTCATTTAAGCGATAATATGCTAAAATTATTTTTAAAAACGAAAAACCCTGACAAAATTATCTTTATAAGCGACGCACTCCCTGCAGCACACTGCAAAAACGAGATTATATTCTGTAACAAAAAAATAAATAATGGCGGAAAAGATAAAAACGGCACGCTTGCGGGCTCAGTTATGTTTTTGGATGAAATTGTAAAAAATGCAATCGCGCGCAAAATAATTACTCAAAAGAATGCAGAAAAATATGCTTTTAAAAATCCTCTTAAACATTTATGTTTAAAAGAGGAAGATTTTGGGAATTTAGCATAAATCGGCTATTGTACGGGTAGCAAAATATGCTAGAATATACATATATCAAAAAGGAGTTTACACAATGTACACTAAAATCAAAAATATCATATTTTGCACAGTATTATGCGCTTTTTTAAGTTTTGCACCAACATATGCAAATACTCCTGCAGTAACGCCTGTTAATGCAAGTCCCTTGAGCGTTGTTGCAAGCCCGCAGAAATATCTAAATAAAACTGTTGTCATGAAAGCAACCTTTGATAAATTTTCAACATTAGGATTGGACTACAAAAAGGCAATGCGCTCATCGTCAGATTATATCGGTTTTTTAATCCAAAGGGATGATGTATTAGACCACAATGTTCCATTATCTGAAATGAAGCTCTTTATAAAAAGAGATTACGCAGAGAAGTTTATAGAATTAGATACAGGCGATAAAATTCAAATAACAGGAAAAGTCTTTTCAAATGCCCTAGGGGATCCTTGGGTTGATGTAATTAAAATTACAATTATACAGAAAAAGGCGAATCCTAGCAAAAATAAAAAATAAAGTGTAACAAGTTTGGTATTAAGAAAGTATGAAAGAAACTAGAAACAAAGAGACTAAACATGCGAAATATTTAACTATCCATGGTCATTTCTATCAACCGCCAAGAGAAAATCCATGGACAGAAGAAATAGAACTGCAAGAAAGTGCTGCTCCAAGGCACGACTGGAACGATAAAATATGCTGGCAATGTTATGAACCAAACTCGGTTTCAAGAATTGTTGACAACCAAAACAGAATTTTAAACATAGTAAATAATTATGAACTTATGAGCTTTAACTTTGGTCCTACACTGTTAAGTTGGATGGAAAAATATGCCCCAAGCGCATACAATAGAATTATCGAAGCTGACAAAAATTCAGTTGTAATTCATAAAGGCCATGGTTGCGCCATAGCACAGGTTTACAACCACATGATTTTACCCCTTGCAAATTTAAATGACAAATACACTCAGGTTATTTGGGGAATTAAGGATTTTGAGAAACGTTTTCAAAGAAAACCTGAAGGAATTTGGCTTGCAGAAACTGCTGTCGATAGCGAAACATTAGAAGTTTTAATTGATTGTGGCATAAAATATACAATTTTATCACCTTATCAGGCGCAATGTGTCAGAAAAATGGATAATCAGGACACTTGGCACGATGTAAGCTGGGGCAGCATTGACCCTTCTATGCCATACAGATACTTTCCTGATGAAAATGATAAAGAAAAATACATCGACCTATTTTTCTACGACGGAGCGATTTCAAAATCAGTTGCTTTTGATAATTTATTATGCGACGGTAATAAATTTGCACACAGATTACAAGACGGATTTGTGGCAGACAGAAGGCACCCGCAACTTGTAAATATCGCAACCGATGGCGAAAGTTACGGACACCACACAAAATTTGGCGATATGGCTCTATCATATGTTCTTGAAGTAAAAGCAGAAGAACTTGGTTTTAAAATTACAAATTATGCGTGGTTCTTGGAAAAATTTCCTCCGACTTTTCAAGTAGATATAAAACCTCAATCCTCTTGGAGTTGCTGCCATGGAGTCGGCAGGTGGAAAGAAGACTGTGGATGTTCAACAGGGGCTCAAGCAGGTTGGAACCAAAAATGGAGACGTCCTCTAAGAGATGCTTTAGACTATGTTAGAGATGAGCTGATAAAATTATGCTCATCGGAAGGCACAAAGTATTACAACGATTTTTGGGAAGCCAGAAACAACTATATTGATGTCATTTTAGACAGAAGTGAAAAAAGCTATGAGAAATTTTTCAAAGAAAATGCACGAAAAAATCTTTCATTAAAAGAAAAAACGAAAGCCATAAAACTTATGGAAATGCAAAGATTTTGCCAATTAATGTACACAAGTTGCGGCTGGTTTTTTGCTGAAATTTCAGGTATCGAGACTACACAAATAATGAAATACGCGCTTCGCGCCATAGAACTTGCAAGCGAATTTAGCAAAACAGATATCGAAAAGAAATTTCTTTCAATACTAAACAAGGCAAAAAGCAATATTGAAGGTTATGGCACAGGCAAAGATGTTTACGAAAAATTTGTCAAACCCTCTGTTGTTACAATCGAGCGAATTGCGGCACAGTGGGCATTTTCATCTAAATTTTTAACTCCTGAAGATTTGGATGAAATATATTGCTATAAAGTTAAAAAAATAAACACAAAAACGGTAAAGAAAAATCAAGCATCGGTCAATTTTGGACACATTGAATTAACTTCAAAAATAACTTTTGAAAGATTTGACTTGTCTTTCATAATGCTTAACACCGCAAGCGGCGAATTTTACTGTAGTGTTAAACAACTAAAGTCACAAGAAGAATACAATGAAGATAAAAGTGAAATAACAAAAGTGTTCTTATCATCTGACCTTATTGAAACACTAAAAGCAATCCAAGACAGAATAAGCGGAACGTATTATTCACTAAAAGACATCCTGATTGATAAGAGAAAAGTGATTTTAGAAAAAATTCTGTTTACAAAACTTGTTAAAATGGAAAAAACATATCAAGAATTGTACGACGAACTAAAAGCACCTGTTTCATATTATATGGATTTAGGTATGGATATTCCGGATGTTTTTCGCGTGAGTGCAAAATTCACACTTATGCGCAAATTGGAAAATGAACTTATCAAAATGGAAAATTTTTGCGATGAAAAACTGGTTGCAAAAATAGTCTTAATTAAGCAAAATGCGGACAGATTTCGCATCAATTTAAATAAATGCAAGGCCGGTGCAATTATTTCAAAAAAACTTGAAACTTTAATCAATCAACTTGCATCAGATATGGAAATATCCACCGCACAAAATATTTTAGGATTATTAAATATACTTGAAAAACTAGATCTGCAAGCAAATATTAATGAGGCGCAAAATATTTTCTTTGACACAATATACTCGAAGATAAATATATTAATTGAACATCTAAAAACTTCAAAGAATAAAAATGAAGACAGGCAACTTGCCCTTAAAATACTTGAAATAGGGCAAATGTTAAATATCAATACGGAATTTTTCAGACCTCATATAGACAAAGCAAGCCTGCCAAGAAGGAAATGATTTAAAAGGGTTTAGAAAGCACCTTTAGTCCTTCAAATTCAAAAAGTTCTACGGTTTGGTTGCCATATGCAATATATTTTGCAAACATTGCACAAATTATTGCTTCCAAAGACGAAGCTGCAAGCATATTTTCAGGTAATTCATCAAACCCGTATTTTATTTTAAGAGAACTTTGAAGATTCTTGCAATCAAGAGAAGTTCTTGATAAATAGTGGGCATTTAACCCATAAGCTTGCCTGAGATGATTGATGTCGCAACGAAAAACTTTTGCATTTTCTTGGCTTAAATTAATCAATACATCGCAAAGCCTGTTAGAAAGTCTTTTTGTCCATTTTTGTCTGTTGATTTTAAAATAATCGCCAAGCATTTTGTAATTTTTTGAGTGAATTCTCCATTTGCCATCCAATAGCGAATTATCGTATGGAACAGATGCACAAAGAAGCGAATTATGCACATAAGGGGATGTTTTAAAAAATAATTCTATATCTTGACTAAAATAAAACTTGTCGAGTAAAACTATTTTGCCGCCCCTGTCCAAAACACAAACAGAACTGTCATAATTTGAGGAATTAGACAAGGACAAACCTATGAAAAAATTTTCGCTGCTTGACTTTTCAACCATATTTAAGAGTATAATTAACTGTTAGTAATTTTTCAAGGAAAATTTTACCCTGAATGTTTGTTGGAGCTTTTATAGACTTTATCAATAAATTTGCAAAAGAGTATAAAATAAAACTTATACTACTTAGTATGCTATCAACAATAGCCGCTTCATTTGAATTTATAGGCCTATCACTAATATATGCCTTTGTTGTTTTACTATCGACAAATAACATATATATCCCTTATTTTTCTGACATTGAAATTTTCCAAAATCAGACAAATATTGCGCTCACTCTTGGTATATTTGTAGCGCTTGCCTATATCCTGAAAGATTTATTTATGGTAGCACACATAAACTTTCAAAATTCCCTTCTAACAGATATTTCTAATGACATATTTAAAAAAAATTACGCAAAATTTATTTCGCAAAATTATTTTTCAACAAGAAAACTGCCATCTTCAGATAAATTAAGAATTTTAGACAACTCAATAATAACAATAGTAAACGGATTTATGGGTGCAGTTTTGTTTCTTTTTGCAAATTCGATAGTAGCATTTGTTATAATTTTATATCTCTTTATAAAATTCCAACTTAACGCCCTAATTATAAGCATATTTATATTTGCAATATGGTACCTTGAAAACAAATATTTCAAAAATAAATCCCAAAAACATGGGGAATTGTTGCACATTGCAGAAAGAAAAAAATATAATTTTGTATTATCAACAATTAATGCTCAAAAAGACATTATTATTTATAATAAAAAAAATGCCTTTGAGCACAAAGCATATGACATACAAAAAAAATACTCAAAACAAAAACAAATTATAACAACAAACTCGCAACTGCCAAATTATTTCACCGAAATCGGCGTTATGGGAATTTTTGTTATTTTTGTAACTTTAATGCTAAATAACGGCTATAGCGGGGCTCAATTAAGTGCAAGCCTTGCAACCATTGCAGTGATTGTAATCAGAATAGTACCTGCAATTAACAAAACTCAATATTGCCTACAAGCTATTAATACGAGCAAATATGAGGTTAAATGGTTTTATAATGTAATTAACTCACTGTATGAAAACCAAACAGCTGTGGAAACAAGCGAAAAGCTGTCCTTTAAAGACTTTATAAGTTTTAAAAATATCAGTTTTTGTTACGAGAAAAATACATATGCACTAAAAAATATAAATTTCGAAATCAAAAGGGGGGATTTTATCGGCATTACAGGTGTTTCGGGCAGTGGCAAATCAACACTTTTTAATATTATATGTGCATTATTTACGCCCAAAAACGGCGAAATATATATAGACAATACAAAACTGACTAAAGAAAATATAAAAATGTGGCAAAACAACATCAGTATTCTTTCACAAGAATTTTCTCTGCCATTTAAGACTGTTTGGCAAAATGTAACTTTAGAACCTGATGAGACAAAGAAAACAAATATTGACGAGATAATAAAAGCTCTTGAATATGCAAATATTTATGACGAAATCAATAAAGATATAGAAAAAGATGTCGAAGAACTGTCTTGTGGTCAAAAACACAGGGTAGCCCTCGCTAGAGCGTTTTATTTCAAACGTGACGTAATTATGCTCGATGAAGCAACTTCAGCACTGGATGTACAAGCAGAAGCGCAAATAAGTAAAAGTATAGAAAAAATAAAAGGGCAAAAAACAATTATAGCAATAGCTCATAGGCTTTCAACTCTTAAAAACTGCGACAAGATAATTTATATGGACAAAGGTAAGATTGTAGACACAGGAAGCTTTAGTGAATTAGAAAAAAAACATCCTTCTTTTGGTGAGCTTGTACGCCTTTCAAAATTTTAAAAAAACTCCCTTTTTGGCACAAAAGGGAGCAATTCAGAGAAGTTTTTATTTTTTAGAAAAGCATTGCCTTGCGACACCAAATAATCTGACAAGCGATTCGATAAAAGCTATCAAGCTTTCAACAAGGGCTTTTTCTTCTTCCTCTCCGACTCCTTTAATATCAATTAATTCAAGCAAAAAATTGTTAATAAAGGTTTTTTTGTTTTTTGTTTTTGCATAATCTCCTAAAATAGCAGCAAATCCCGATACTCTGGAAAAAATGTCCTTAATAAGCTCTGTTTTTGCCATAATAAATCTCCTTTTGCTTGTTACAGCAAAATAATAACGGAGCGCAATTAAAAAATAATTTTTTGGGTAATTAATAAAGTAAAAAAATAGGTAAAAATGTTAATTTTGTGTTACAATTCAAACAAAGAAGGCGAAAATGAACTATAGCACACAGAAAAAAAATTTTTGGATAGGAACATTTTTTTTATACCTTGCAATGCTGGTTTTAACTGTTGTACCACTTTTTGTAACGCAGCAGATGCCTTTTGTTTACATTAAAATTAAAAGTTATATAAGTTTTTCCTTAATACTTTTTTTGGCTGCGTCAGTTTTTTATTTTATGAGCAAAGATACATATAAAAGACAGATTATATCAATCGCCTGCGCTTTTACATACTTTTATATTTTTATAAATTTCTTTGCCGACTAAATACCTTCCTCATCGCTTTCAACAGCAGGCAATGTCTGTCCTATGGCACGCTCTAAATTTGCTTTTGCGCTGTTATATTGATAAATTGTATTTAAATAAGCCAGTCTTGCATCATAGTATTGGATTTGTGCTTCCTTATACTCAATAGCATCGCTAACTCCGACACTGTATCTTCCTTGCGAAAGTTCATAATTTTCTTTTGCTTTTCTAACTGCAAGCTTTGCAACAGGCACCCTTTGTTTTGCATCCATAAGCTTAACAAAAGTGCTTTGAATATCATAATAAATATCATTAACAGTTGCCTTAGTGTCAAATTTTTGTTTTTCTAAAAGCGCTTTAGCTTCTTTAATTTGATTTCTGATTAAAAATGGATTAATCGCAGGAAAAGTTAGGTATCCCCCAAAATCCCACCAGTTAGTATCCGCAATAGTATTGTTCACACCGCCTATAGAATAATTTGCCGAAACATTTAAAGACGGCAAAAATGTTTTCTTTACAAGTTTAACAGCCTGATCAGCCGTTTCAACATTAATTTTAGCAATCTTTAGCTCTGGACGCGACTCATTTGCAATTTCGACTGCATGGCGCATATCTATATCAACATCCTGAAAAGGAGAGCGGGTATCAATAATATATGGCGGTATAAAGGGCAGTCCCATAAGATTATTCAGGTTTGAAATCGCAATATCTACATTGTTGCTTGCACTGATAAGCTTAGCTCTGGCATCTTCCATATTAACCTGAGCTATTGTAACATCAACTTTTGGTTTTGTTCCTACTTCATAAAATGCTTGCGCTTGTTTATACATTATTTCAAACTGCTCAAGTGTTTCTTGTGCAACTCTTTTGGCTTCTATTGCATAAATAAGATTATAATATCCGTCTTTTACTTGACAAACAACCTCATTTACAACAGAGTCGATATTTGATTTTGAAGACTCCCAATTCAGTTTATCTATTGTATATTGATTTTGAGTAAAGCCAAAGTCATATACAAGTTGAGATATTCCTATTGAGCCCATTACATATTTCGTAAAAGGATCAATAACAAAACCGCGACTTCTGAAATTACTCATATCCGGTTTAATTCTTGAAATATTACCTTGCAAATTTACAACAGGAGAATAATTTGAAAGTGTTTGACCTTTTTTGAATTTCATAGCCTCGGCGTTTGCATAAGCCGCTTTAATTTTAGGATTGTTAATCAAAGACAACTCAAGACAATCGGCCAAATTTAGCTCAAGGGTTTTTTGTATTGAACCTGAAATCTTAATTGACTTATCTGAACTGTTGCCAACAGGCATATAGCCATCAACAGGAATTAAGTACTCATCGTATTTATTATCTTTTTTCTTGTGTTTTTTTACCTTTGGCGCTTTGGCAACTTTATGCTGTTCTTTTTCCTGTTGCACTTTTTCATCTTTTGCTTTATCATCTGTTGTTTTTTGTTCTTTCTTTTTAAAAAGTGCAAAAGTTTTTGCCTCACGCTTTTGTTCTTCTATTTCTTCTTTTTTATCCTTTTTGAAGAATTTAAAAGAAACATTTTTCTGTTTCTTTTCCTGCACAACTGTATTTTGAGCGTCTGAACTTATACCCTCATGCCAGTTTGCGTCGGTGGCTTCAGCATATGCACAAGGCAATAATATAATATTTAAGATTATAAAAATGCTTATAATTTTATTCATTTTTATTTTTTTCCTTATCGCGTTTTCTTTTTTCAAGTCTTTTTTGTGCAAAGTTCTCACGCGATTCTTGTATTACAACATAAAACGCAGGTACAAGAATAGTACCCACTATGGCAGCTGCAATCATACCGCCAAATACGGTCATTCCCAAGGAACGACGGCTTTCTGCCCCCGGGCCTACAGCAAATACCAACGGTAACATACCCAAAATAAAGGCAATTACCGTCATCATAACAGCTCTAAATCTTATTTTTGCAGCCTCGATTGCTGCATCAAATATACTCATACCCTGTTCTTCTCTTGCGGTTTTTGCAAATTCAATAATCAAAATTGCCTGTTTTGCAGCAAGACCTATTAACATTATAAGACCTATTTGCGCGTACAGGTCAAGTGAATAGCCCGCAATATATTGGAAAATCAGCGCACCGAGCATAGCAATAGGTGCAATAAGCATAACGCCCACAGGTAACATCCAACTTTCATATAAAGCAACAAGGAACAAATAGACAAATATTAACGACATAGAGATCGGAAGAGCGTCGTGTAG
>CALUYC010000060.1 GCA_944324895.1 Candidatus Gastranaerophilales bacterium | reverse complement strand
GTTGCACATAGTGCAAAAGATTTAATACACATGCTTTCAGATTTTATTGCAAAAGACTGTTGAATAGCGCAATAGTTTTCCCGTCGTTTGCATATTTAAAAGGTGAGTTTCCATATTTATTTTTACTAAAGCAAGCTTGTAAAAATTCTTCAGGCGCATATTTTGCCATAACTTTTGCACTTTCCTTATCGGCATGGTGTAATGGCAGTGAACCGCAATTATTATACATAAGCATAGCTTTTTTAAATTCTTCAGGCGCATGTTTTGCCATAGCTTTTGCACTTTCTGCATTTGCATAATAAAGAGGAGTTGAACCATGTTTGTCTTGCATAAGCATAGCTTTTTTAAATTCTTCAGGTGCATGTTTTGCCATAACCTCTATTTTTTTAGGAGTTGCAAAATGCAACATATTTGCTCCATCTCTATCTTGTGTAACAACAAGTTTTTTGAATGCTTCAGGGTCGTTTTTTGCTAATTTTTTTAACGTTTTTGCTGCTTCATCTTTGTCTTTGTGCAGTTTACCAAAGGAAATGTTTGACATTGCCTGTAAATTAGCCAAGGTCGGTTTTGTTAAATTTTCGTCATTTTGTTTATGACAGTTAGTTGTATTTTTGCTTGTGAAACCGACATTTTTAATATTTCTGCCAAAATTATATTTAATTGGTGCTATATTCATTGTTTTCTCCTTTTAGTTGCTTTATTCGCACAATATTTTTATAATATTTGCTTTTCCTGCATCCGCATAATCAATCGGCGTAAAGCCGTTTTTGTCTTTTATGCGCAATGCTTGTTTAAATTCTTTTGGTGCCAGTTTTGCAATGGTTATTATTTTATCTGAATTTGCATGGTGCAAAGGTGTAGCCCCACGACTGTCCTGAATAAAGAGTGCTTGTTTAAACTCTTGCGGTGCATATTTTGCCATAACCTCTATTAAATCCGAGTTTGCAAAATGTACAGGAGTTGCGCCGTATTTGTTTTGCATCATTATTGATTGTTTTACTTCCTCTGGTGCAACTTGTGCTACAGCTTTAATTTTGTGTGCGTTTGCAAAGTGAATTAATGTAGAGCCATTCCTGTCTGTTTGAATCAATGCATTTTTGAAACCTTGAGGGTCTTCTTGTGATATACTGATTATTTCATCCGGCGTTGCTTCTACAAGTTTTTCAAAAGTAATTTGATTTTGCCCTACATTAGCTGATAATTCTTTGTTGCCGGATAGAAATTTTTCTATTTCTGCTCGTTTTTCTTTGTTTGCGTAGAATTTTGGTGTTGCGCCAAGTCTGTCTCTTATTGATAGTGCTTCCTTTGTTTCATATGGTGCAAATTCGCTCATAAACTTAAATCTGTCCGGTCCTACATAATATACCGGAGTTGCGCCTATTGTATTTTGTATTAATAATGCCTGTTTAAATTCTTCGGGTGCTACTTGCGCAATAGCTTTCATTTTTTCAATATCAGCCCTATGAAGGGGCGTTTCGCCGTTATTTGCTTGCATAAGTACAGCCTGTTTTACTTCCTCTGGTGCAAATTCTGCCAAAGTTTTTATTTGGCCTGCTGTCGCATAATGAACAGGCGTGTGGCCTCCTCTATCTTGCATTATGGTTGCTTTTCTTGTTTCTTTCGGTGCAATTTTGCCCATAACTTTTATTTTGTCTTCATTAGCAAAATGCAGTGGTGTTTGACCGTTATCATCCTGCATAAGCATGGCTTTTTTAAATTTCTTTGGTGCAATTTCGCCGATTGCTCTTGTTTTATCGGCATCAGAAGTGTGAATCAATGTTCCATCGAACATATTTAGTGTAAGTATGGAAGATTTAAATTCATGGGGTGCAATTTCGCCGATTACCCTTGTTTTATCTGCATCTGCTCTGCGTACTATTTCATAGCAATTTTTTTCTATGGCTTTTTTGACCTTTTTAGGTTGTGATTTTGCCATTTCGTTGAGTTCTTCAGGCGTTGCACTTTTTATGCGTGCAAGAAATAAATCGGATGATTTTCCGCCAAAAGATATATTGGACATTGCCCGCATATTAGCTGTTATTGTTGTTCTGGTGTTGTTATTATAAGCTACTGTTCTTTTTAAGTTGTTATTATTAAAATTTAATCCTATTGGTCTTATCATTTTGCTTCGGCCCTTTTATACATAAGTAGAAAACCTGTAAAAATTTTTTTATTCTTTTTTTATGTATTTATTAATTTTTATTAAGTCATTTATCAAAAATATCCAAGTGGGGAATATAAATTTATTTTAATTGCGGTTATTCTGACTTTTGCAATCTGATTAAGTGAGGTAAAAATGGAAAAGATGATTTCATATACTATGAGGCCAAATTGTGATTTTGAAGCAATAACAAAATACAAAGAAACTTTTAGCGCTATGTTAAAACATGACCTAAAAACTCCAACCATAGCGCAGATACGTTCCTTAGAACTTGTCCTAAGCGGTGCCTTAGGAGAACTCAATGAACAACAAAATGATTTGTTGACGCAGACACTTGAATCTTGCAGGTGTATGCATGATATGATTAACAGTGCTTTAGATACTTATAAATATCAAGATTGCGAGCTAACTCTCTTGAGTAAAAAGTTTGATTTTTACGAACTTGCAAAAAATTGTTGTGTTGAACTTGCTAAAATAGCAAGCGCGAAGGGACAGTGTATAAACTTAAAGTGCACAACAAATAAAACAATTATCAATGCAGATAAAAAACAAATTAAATATGCGATAATAAATCTGCTTTCAGAGTGCATTTCAAGAGGATATGAAAATTCAAAAATCGAAGTCCTTATTGAACATACAAAAAATAAAATAGTTTTTGGTATAAATATAAAATGTTCTGACATTGCTCCTTATGTCTTGGATAAAATCTTTGAAAGTGCGCCTGAAGGTCTTGCTAAGTTTAATATAATAGGTACATCTTTAAGACTTCCTCTTGTATATAAAATAGTTTCAGCTCATCATGGCTTGATGTATGCCGTTTCAAACGGTGGTATGACTTCATTCAGTTTCTTTCTTCCTTATTTAAATTAATTTTATGATATACTTGTATTAAAATTAAATGAGGTATGAAAATGTTAAATTCTTTAGACTCGCTTCTTTTGGTTATTGATATTCAAGAAAAGCTTACAAATATGCTTGAAGAAGACGTGCGTGCTCAAATTGTTGAAAAATCACAGAAGCTTGTTGCCGCAGCAAAAACAATGGGAATTGATATTGCAGTTACCGAGCAGTATCCTAAAGGTTTAGGGCAAACTATACAAGGCATAAAAGATATTCTTGGTGAAAACTATAGACCATATGAAAAAACTGCTTTTAATGCGCTTTACGAAAGTGATATTTTAAGCAAGATGAAAAGCCATAACAAAAGGCAAGTTGTAATTTGCGGTATAGAATCTCACATTTGTGTTCTGCAAACCGCCTGTGCTCTTATGGAAGAAGGCTATGAAGTTTACATTGCAAAAGATATCTGTGCCTCAAGAAAAAAATCTGAATTTAAGTGCGCTATGGAGCTTTTAAGGCAAGAAGGCGCGAAAATTTGCTCGCTTGAAATTATTTTGTTCGAATGGTTAAAAGGGGCAAAACACCCTAATTTTAAAGAAGTACAGGCACTAATAAAATAAAGTTTTTGGAGGTAATTATGAAAAAGATTTTATCAATTTTAATGCTTGCTTGCATGTTAAGTTTTGCTGCACCTTGTTTTGCAGGCACTCATGGTGTTGATGGGCATGTAAGTGCAAGATCGGTTGGTGCAAGCTTATTATCATTAATAATTTGGCCAGGGCTTGGACAAATTGTTAATGACCAACATGAAGACAAAGTCGTAACTCACGCGCTTTTGGGATTAACGGGAATTTTTAGATTTTGGTCATTCTATGATGCTATAATTGATAGAGACGGCGGTGTTTGGCATAATAGGATTTAATGTTTAATTAAAATAAAACTAAAATGCAACACCAATGGTGTTGCATTTTAAATATGCTACGGGTAATTTTGCCCCCCTATAGCCTTGTAAATTGAAATTGCGTCAAGAAATTTTTGTGTCTTTTTTTCCGTATAATTTTGTTTTTTTAAAAGTGCTTCCGAATTTTCATCCAAAAATGATACAAAGTCTGATACGCCTTGGTCGTATCGCAGTTTTTCAAGCCTTGAATTTTCTTGTTGGGTAAGATACATTTTGTTTGCTTCGTCTAATATTTTTAAATCATATTTTGATTGATACAATGCATCATTAATCTCTTTCATTGCACTTAGGCTTTTGTGCAAATATGTTTCAAAAAGCTCGTTATATAAGGCTTTTTTGTATTTTAGATTTGCGACTTTTTTACCTCCCTCAAAAATCCCTTGAGTTGCGCCTGCAACCAAAGTGGCAAAAGTTGCACCCCAGGAAAAGAAATTCCCCGGCCCTAATGTGTTAAAAATATAATTTCCCTTAATGTTAAATGTTGGGAAAAAGTCTTTTTTGGCAACTGTTATGTCGATTTTCGCGCTTTTAAGTTTTTCTTGCATAGCAAGTATATCAGGCCTTTTGAAGATTAAATCCGAAGAAATTTCATCGGGTAGTTTTAAATCAGGTGCAAAGCTGTCAAAGTCACCTCTTTTAAAATTATCAATGTCATAAGAGTTTTCATCGCATAATAGTGCAAGTTCCCCTAAAAGCAAAATTCTTTGTTTTTTTATATTTTCAAGTTCTTGTATTTCTTCTCTAAGTTCGTTTTCTGCTTGATTAAACTCTATTTTTGAAATTGTTCCGAAATCGTATCTGTCTTTTACTCTTTTTAAAATTTCTCTTTTGTTTTGGATTATTTTTTCTTGTAGATTAATTGTTTTATCAAACTTTAAGATGTTTATATACACTGTTGCAACATCAGCAGCAAGCATTATGTATGTTGCTTTTTCATCATACAGTTGGGCTTGCAGTAATTTTTTTTGAGATTTTGTTTTGTCGGCGTTTTTAAATAATAAATCTGCCTCGTAATTCAATTCAAAAGGTAAAATAAATCCGTTTTTCTTGACGGCAAAATTATCAAGCAGCGGTATTTTAAGTCCCAAATAATTTGCCCCTACACCAAGTGTAGGCATTTGATTTGCAAGACTAAGGCGCATATTTTGCCTAAATTGTTCGCTTCTGTAGAGTGCACTTTTTGCCTGATGGTTATTTTTCAGTGCTTTTACAATGTATAAAACCAAAAAATCGTCTTGAAAATTTTGCCAAAATTTGAGGTTAACATAAGAAATTCTTTTATTGATATCAAGGACGTCTTCGCTTTTTGCGTATGTCGGCAGTAGAAGAAAAATTAAAAGTATTAATATGAATTTGCGCACTATATCCTCATTTTTGTTGAGATTATAGTGCGCATTTTAAACCAAGTAAATTAGCCCATAAGGTTATATCTTACGTGCGGACAATTTCACCTTTTTTTGTTTTCTCAATTATTGTAAGAATATCTTTTTCTAAATCCAAAAGACCTTCTTTTTCAGCTTCACTAAGACTGCTTTTCCAGTTTTCAAGTTGTTCAAGGAATTCTTCTGAACTTATTATGCAATCGCCTGTACCTACTTTGTCGCTGTATTTTTGTGTGAATTGTTCAACAAAGCCGCTATAGGCTGAAATTATTTTATTTGAAATGGTCTCGGCATTTTTAAGTATAGCCTCAACATCGCTTTCCATTCTGATTCTTAAGTCGTCAGATATGTCTTTAATACCCAAAGAGTTTGTGTTTATTGAAATTCTGCCTGTTTTTGAACCCATGCCCATTTTTTCAACCGCAAATTTTGCCAAACTCGTTGCTTGCAGCATATCTTGTGTTATACCAAGGCTTCCATCCATGTTATAAAATCTTTTTTCGCTTGAATAACCGCCAAAGTAGCATACAATTTCTGAAAACATGTTTTCAAAACTAAACTCGTCATTTTCGGATTCTTTGTGATACATTGCTCCGCCATAAGTACCTCTTGGGTCAAGTGTAATGAAGTTTACTTCATTTGGCAGATGCCAAGGCTTATTTTCTTTTTTTGCTATATCATGCATAATTTGAAGCGCTATAGCATGTCCACATTCATGTTTTGCAGTAATTTCTCTTTCATGTTTTGCAGGTGCCATAGGTAATACCCTACCTGTAGTTGTTTGCAAAAACGCTTCTGTCATATCAGCTTTATCTATAATGCTTTTACCTCTTTCGCGTGAAATTTCATCAGCCTTTTCAAGAAGATAAATTATATCAACGAAACTAAAGCCCCTTGTTGTTTCTGCGGCATTTCTTAAGATTTTATTTTCTTCGTCGGGGTTGTTTCCAATTTTTAAGTTGTTTTTTCGAACGTAATATCTCAAAAGATCTTCTCTGTCATTTTTGCTTTGCGGGGAGTATATGATGATTTTATTTAAGAATTTATAAGGTTTCATAATATTCTCATCAAGCACTTCCGGGTAGTTTGTAGAACCTACTATAATAATGTTAATATCATTTTTCTTTCTTAGGTTTTCCATTTCCTCTAAAAGTTGTGAAAATGCCTTTTGTTCATATATTGAAGAAATGCCTGAGAATGGGTTTGCACCAAAGTTGTCAAAGTTTTCAATATATATCATTGCAGTTTTATTTTTGTTAGCTTCCGCTTGAGCTTTTGCTGCAGTAACAAGTTTTTTGATTTTTATTTCCGAAAGATTTGCGTTTGCACTTAGCGCATCAATATCTTTTAGTGCAAAATCTCTTGCGTTAATTGTAATCATAGGAATTTCTGCTTCCCCTGCAATGCACTCTGCGGTGTGTTTTCTGCCGCCGCCGTATGATGAGCCGTTATCTAAGAATGTTGTAAATCCTTTTACATAGCCTTTTTTCTCTGCAAGAATTTGATTGACAATGCTTCTTGCTTCAGCTTTTGTCA
>CALUYC010000059.1 GCA_944324895.1 Candidatus Gastranaerophilales bacterium | reverse complement strand
CGCTTGCCGTTTCAGTGGTTGCGGTTTCACTAACACTTGTTGCTGCGCTAGCGGTTGTCATATACTCTTGCGCACCATCGTAAACTGCGCCAAGCAGAGAATTTAACTCTCTTGTGTTCAATCTGCCATCTCCATTGTCAGCATCAGCTAATCTTTTGAATATTTCCACTTCGTCTTCTTGTAAATATCCTTTTTCAACTGCTTTATCGGAGAGTTCTTCTAAATTTACAATACTTTTACCGTTTAATATTTCTTCTTTGTAGTGTTCTATAAAGCTGTCTCTTGAAGCAAAGATGCTTTCGTCCGTATTTTCCATTTCGCTTTGAATAACTTCCGACGCTCTTTGGTTAAAGTCATTTTTATCTATATCCAGAGCAGATAACCTTATATTGTAATTAAATTCCGAACTCATTAATTAATCCTTCCTTCTTTGTATAAAAACATTATCGGATTTAGGAGTTATTTACTTTATGCTTTGTAAAGATATATTAAAAGGCACCCTTTTGGGGTGCTTTTAATATATGCTATATTTTTATTTTATAGCTTGCTCTAAATTATAAGCTGCCCTTAAAATAGTAGATTCTTCAAGGTTTTTGCCTATAATCTGCAAGCCTATAGGCATTTTTTCACTGTCAAATCCGCAAGGTGTACTTAATGCGGGTGCGCCTATTAAGTTAGCACTTATTGTTGCAATGTCTGTTAAATACATTGCAAGCGGGTCTTCGTTTCTAGAGCCTATATCAAATGCGGTTGTTGGGCATGTGGGTGAAATTAAAATGTCCACATCTTCGAATGCTTTATCAAAATCATTTTTTACAAGACGTCTTAACTGTTGTGCTTTTTTGTAGTACGCGTCGTAGTATCCGCTTGATAAGGCATATGTGCCAAGCATTATACGTCTTTTAACTTCATCTCCAAAGCCTTCCGCACGTGTTTTTGTGTACATTTCAAGAAGATTTTGTGCATCTTTTGTTCTATAGCCATATTTTACGCCGTCAAAACGTGCTAAATTTGAGCTTGCCTCTGCTGTTGCAACTATGTAATATATGCCGATTGAATATTTTAATAAAGGCAGAGAAATTTCTTTTATGGTAGCGCCAAGTTTTTTGTATGTTTCAATAGCGTCTTGTACAGATTTTCTAACGTCGTCACTGACGCCTTCACCTAAAAGTTCTTTTATAACTCCTATTTTAAGTCCTTTAATGTCATCTTTAAGAGTTTTTCTGACATCCTCAACTTCCATTTTTAAAGATGTGGAGTCTTTTTCGTCCCATCCTGCAATAGCCATATACAAGTCTGCAACATCTTCTACACATCTGCCAAAAGGACCTATTTGGTCAAGAGATGATGCAAATGCTATTAAGCCGAAGCGCGAAACTCTGCCATATGTAGGTTTAAAGCCGTTAATCCCGCAAAAACTTGCAGGAAGCCTGATACTTCCGCCTGTATCCGAACCCAAGGAAACAGTTGCCTCATAAGCTGCGACAGAGGCTGCAGAACCGCCTGAAGAACCGCCGGGGACTTTGTTTAGATTATGCGGGTTTCTTACAATTTTAAACGCAGAGTTTTCGTTGCTTGAACCCATGGCAAACTCGTCTAGATTGGCTTTTCCAATTATAGGTACAAGATTTTCTTTTAACTTCTTAGTGACTGTTGCGTCAAATGGTGAAACAAAATTTTCAAGAATTTTTGAACTTGCAGTTGTTCTTGAGCCAATCATATTCATGTTGTCTTTAAGTGCAAGCGGGATACCTGCCATAAGTGGCAAATCTTCACCTTTTGCAATTTTTTCGTCAACCTTTTTTGCTGTTTCTATTGCCTGATCTTTTGTAAGCGAATTGTATGCGCCTATTTTTTCATCAAGATTATCTATTTGTTTGTATGTTTCCTGAACTAATTCAAGTGCACTTATTTCCTTGTTTAACAGTGCTTTTCTTTGTTCAACTGCAGTTTTTTTTAATAATTCCATCGGCTTTGTGCTCCACTTATTTTGTATTACAATTATTTTATGTCAAACAAAATTAAAGGTAAACTGGGCGAAGAAATTGCAAGAGATTTTCTTTTAAAAAGAGGGTTTGAAATTCTTGACACTAATTTTCGTTATTCCCGCTATGGAGAGGTCGACATTGTTGCCTTTAAGAGTAATATCGTATATTTTATCGAGGTTAAATATAGAACAACAAATGCTTTTGGCATGCCTTTTGAAGCAGTTACCAAATCTAAGCTTGAAAAAATTAATGCTTGCGCAAGATATTATTTGTCTTTGTGCAAGAAAAAGTACAAGGCGTATAGAATTAGTGTCGTTTCAATCTTGAATGAGAAAATTGATTTTATTGAAAATGTGCTTTTTTAGCAACTTTTTTTATTTTGATGTTTTAAAATTTTTGTTACAACTGGATAAAATGCACAGTGATTAAAGTATTTAATTTTTTAAACAATAAAAATAATATTGTAAGTAATTTTAATGACAGGTCATATATTGCAAGCTTTCCTTATACGGGGACAAATTTAAAACCGCTTGAAAAAGACTGTGTTTCATTTACCTCAAGAGTTAAAAAGCCCAAAAGTAATAGTCACGACGAACAAGAGCCCACTTTAACAAACAGGACTTGCGAGTCTAAAAAAATGAGCTCCAAAGGCAGAACAATAAGTGCTTCTCTTGCAAATAGGGTTGTTGAGCAGGCTGAATACGATACAAGTAGATTGAGATCGGTTTTGAAAAAAACAATGTTGCCGTTAATTCAAAAAAATAATATACCCTGCACTCCGGAAAAACCAATTTATCAAATAGAATACAGAACAAAAACTGCTAATTCAATAAGAGAAAAAGCAAGTCAAAAGTTTTTATATACAAAAGAAAGCGTTATAAGGAATTTGCATGATTTAGTGGGTGCAAGAATTATAATTGGTAACGATGAAAATGGTGCTGTTGACAAAGTTATAGATAAGCTTATTCAAAGTGTTAACGAAAGCAAACTCAAGATTATAGAAGTAGAAAACCATATGCCGCCTGATAAAAAGTATCAATATGTTAGTCAGACCAAATTGCGCCAGCTTGCTCATGCTTCTGCCGACAGATATGGAATTATTGTTCCGGAGAGAATTACCCATGACGAGACAGCATATACTGCAATACATCTTCTTGTTGAGTTTCCTGACGGCATAACGGGTGAAATTCAGATTATTGGAAAAAACGTGGCTACTTTTAAAGAGCTCGAAGATATTCCATACAAAATACTGCAAGGAAAGTCGGTTGATTCTAAGTATTCTGCAATTATTGAGGCTCTAAAGCCCTTAATGTCAGTTGGTGCTAATCCCTTGAGTAAAAAAAACGTTGAAATTGCAAAGTTGAGGAAAGAATTTAGTGCTTATACAACAGCTGCTTATAAGCATGAAAGAGAAAAACGTTTTACTTTACCCTCAAAAGCTTACCCCATGCCCACCTTTTTGACATTATATGAGTTTTCAAAAATATATAAGGGAAATTTGAACTTACCGCCCGAGCTTGATTTTAATAACCTGTATAAACTAAAAGTTTCTGCTGACTATAAAAAATAAAAATTACTTGAATAATCCTTAATTTTGTAGTAAAAATTTAGTGTATTCACTCACAAAATGTAAGGATTCAAAATGGTTAAAAAACTTATCACACAAGACACCAGAATGTTTTTAACTGGCAATGAAGTTATAGCCTACGCTGCAAATGCTGCTGAGGCTGAGTTTATGTATGGATACCCCATTACACCTCAAAACGAAATTATGCACACTTGGTGTAAATTGCTTCCAAAAACAGAAGCAGGTTTCTTGCAAACAGAAGATGAAATTTCCGCAGGATTTTCTACAATCGGCGGTATTCTAGCCGGTAAAAGAGCTTTTACTGCAACAGCAGGCCCAGGTAATGTTATTATGCAGGATGCTCAGTCAATGGCTGAGATGATGAGAATACCTTTTGTTTGTGCTGTTATGCAAAGAGGCGGCCCATCAACTGCTACCGTTATTTACGCTCAACAAGAAACAAGATTAACATGTTTTGGCGGTAACGGTGAAGGCTTTAGAATTGTTTATTCAACAGCAGGACACCAAGACCTGTACGATTATATGATTAAAGCTTTCAATACTGCTTGGAAATATAAATTCCCGACATTTATGTTGGCTGATGGTTACCAAGGTAAAATGAGAGAACCTGTTACACTTTATGATCCAGCATCTCGCGGTATTAAAATGGTTCCGACAGAAGCTACATTGGGTGGTGCTAACGGTTCAAGACCTGTTAACCACGTAAGAAACACATTTAACCTTGAAGAAGAACTTATGGAAGTTCTTGATAAGTACCAAGAAGAATTCGACAGAATTTCTCCTGAAATTGAAGAGTATCTTGAATATAAAGCAGATGACGCAGAAATACTTATCATTGCTCATGGTATTGTTGCAAGGTCAGCTGTGACTGCGGTTGACGAATTAAGAGCAAAAGGTATTAAGGCAGGTTTATTCAGACCTATCACACTTCGTCCTCTTGCTGTTAAACCGTTAAGGGCTGCTGTTAAACGTGCTAAACAAGTTCTGTTTACAGAATCTGCTAATGGCCAGCTTGCTCAAATGGTTCTTGAAAAAATCTACGGTTTAACAACGCCATATTCAACTCTATTTAAAATGGGTGTCGGCGTTACAGGTGACGAAATTGTTAAAAAAGTTGAATCTATGGTTAAAGAACCTGCTACTGTGTAGTTTGAAATAGAAATAAGAGGAAAGATAAATGATAGAAATGTTGGAAAAAGGCCCAAGATTGGCAAAAGCACAAAATGCCGAAGTTGGTGCATCTAAATTTTGTCCCGGTTGCGGGCATGGCATGATTTTAAAAACTCTTGCTCAAACAATCGACGAACTTGAGCTAAACGATAAAGCAGTTTTTGGTTGCGATATTGGCTGTTCACTTTTGTCTTGGAATTATATGAATGTTGACACTGTACAAACACACCATGGTCGTACAACTCCGGTTATTTATGGTGTAACTCGTGCTAACCCTGATTTAGTTGGTATTGCATATATGGGTGATGGTGGCGGTCTTGCTATCGGTTCTCAGCACCTTGTAAATGCTGCTGTGAGAAGCGAAAATCTTCTTATTATAGTTGCTAACAATACTAACTACGGTATGACAGGCGGACAAATGTCGCCTACTACTATGCCGGGTCAAAAAACAGAAACTACTCCATATGGTCGTGATTGCGATGTTACTGGTCGTCCTGCAAAAGGTGCCGAAATGGTTGCATCTATTGCTGATCCTGAAAAATCTTTCGTTGCAAGAGCTTCTGTTTCAAATTTAAGAAAATTAAAATCGACATTTAAAAAAGCTCTTAAAAATGTTGATATGGGTGGATTTTCTTTTGTTGAAGTTCTTTCTGTTTGCCCTCTAAATTGGAGAACAAACAATGTTCAAACATGGGACAGATTAAAAACTATGGAAGAATTCTTTGAAGTTAAGGAATTTGTCCAAAGAGAAGGATTGGAGTAAATTATGGCAAGAACAAGAATAGTTTTAGCAGGTGAAGGCGGACAAG
>CALUYC010000058.1 GCA_944324895.1 Candidatus Gastranaerophilales bacterium | reverse complement strand
GACTGTTGAAGGTATGATTAAAATTGTGTATGATTTACTAAAGGACAAACTAAACATTTCAAAAATCACTTTTACAAGCGGTGTTAATGCAGCAAGTGAAACTTACAAAGTGAATAAAACAATGGATCGCTGCCCGCTATGTGGTATATCATTAAATAATGAAGGTGTTTGTCCTAAATGCGGATATAGAAAAAACAATTAATTATTCAATCTGACAGGCAATCGTTTAAACATAAAACGACTGCCTGTCAACATAACAAATAACTTATCTCAAAAAGTTAGTCACAAACCTCTTTATTTTGCAAAAAATACAAGAGTCTTTTTTGTGAATCTCTTTTATTTCAGAAATTGAATACGGCTCAGGTTGTGTTATTCTTTGATATTTTACCTTTGGATTTCCAAAAAGCATAACATATACGGGTTTATATCCTGATGGGATTTCAAGCATTTCACAAAGCTCGGGGAAGATTTTTAAACATGCCTGCGCAAAACCGCACCAGCAAGTACCAATCCCCAAATGTTGAGCATAAAGTTCAAAATAGCTAAGGGCAATTATAGGATCAACATTAGCACAAGGTGCACTAAGCGGGGATGAAACAACAACCATATGAGGAGCACCCCTAAATATTACATCTTCACCCTTTAAAAAAGCGTCTTTGTACCTTGAGAACTTATTCATAATAGGAGATAGTGCTTTATAGGACATTGTTTTAATCAATAAATCATTTACTTTTTTTTTTTTTTTTTTCATATCAGATTTTTTCTCGACGATTGAAAAGTGTAGCGAGTGATTATTACAACCTGTTGGTATATAAGGCAACATTTGTTTTAATTTTTCCATAATTTCAAGAGAAATTTCTTCTTCCTTGTATTGCCTTACACTTCTTCTTGATTTTATCAGCCCTAAAATATCATTATAGTCTACATTTTGAGAATTCTGCGGGTTTTTATCAGAAAAGGAAAGTGCGCCTGTCGGGCAAATTGCAAGACAATGTTGGCAGGAAATACATCTTTTTTCATCAATGGTTTTAGGGAAATTTTCACTGTCAAAATCTATACAACCTGTTGTGCAATCACTTATACAAAGTCCACAGTGAGTACATTTTTCTTTATCAATAGTTATTGTTTTCATAAGTCCTCCGTAATTTAATATTTTCAGTATATTTTTCAATACATTATGTGTCAATTAGGCAAAAGGGATAAGTTTAATAATATGGTTAAAGTGCAGCAATAACCCAGCAATAGCGCCAAGGGCAAGATATATAAGAGGATCTTTTTTAACTTTTAAACTAACGATAAGTAAAACAATAAAAAGTAAAAATGCTTTTGTATCAATATTTTTTAGTGCAAAATTTGAAAATGTATCAAATTTTATAATTGAGTCAAAAAACAACCTGAAAGAAACAGCAGCAAGCAGTGCAGCTGCCACAGGGCGCAAAACATACATAAGAGAAAATAAAGTTGGACTGTCTTTAAATTTTTTAAGCATTTTTGAAACAATTACAACAAAAACAAACGATGGCAACATAATAGACATTGTTGCGCAAATTGAACCCAATATGCCGGCAGTCTTGAAACCTGCAAAGGTTGCCACGTTTAAACCGACAGGCCCGGGGGTAATACTTGAAATAGCAAGCATTTGCGATAATTCATTAAGCGAAAACCAACCATGCACCTCGCTCATATGATACAAAAACGGTAAAGTCGCATATCCTCCGCCAAAAGAAAAGAGTCCGATTTTTGCAAATTCAAAGCATAGGAAAAGAAAAATCATTTAGACTCTCCTTTTACTATTTTACTCCTCAAAAGTCCGCAAATAATTGCAAGAACAATTATTATTGCGGGTGAAATACCAAAAACGCACATTAAAAACGCAATAATAAAAAATAAAAAGGTCAACCTGTCAACAACAGAAACACCCCAAACCTCTTTTACCGTAAGGATAATAAGAATAATTATTGCAACATTTACACCCCAAAAAATATCGTTCATAATAACAGATTTAAGTAAAATCGAAACAAAAGACGCAAGTGCCAGTATTGCAACAAAAGGGGCAAGAGTAAGTCCTAAAAGCGCGCAAAATGCGCCCGTTTTACCTCTTAGTTTATAACCAGCCAGCATAATTGTATTTGGCGCAATAATTCCGGGTATACATTGCCCCATGGCGTAAAAATCAATTATTTCCTCGCGTGTAAGCCAATTTCTTTTTTCACTAAACTCACTCACCAAAAGAGGTACAATAACGTACCCGCCGCCCAATAATAAAGCTCCGATTCTTACACAAACCAAAAAAAGTTCGCTCAATCTTATTTTCATAAAAAAATTATATTACAAAAAATCTTGACATTTTATGTACATTTGTACATAATATAATCATGAAGGATTTAACAACAAAACAGCAAAAATTCTTTAGTCAATTAAAAGAAAATTACGGTACAAATGCACTGCCTAGTCTTGAAATAATAAGACAAGACCTTAATTATAAATCCAGAAATTCCGTTGCTCAATATATAAACGCATTTAAAAAAACTAACCTCCTTGAAGAACGCTCGGGCAGGCTCTACATCTCAAACGCCGCCCGCGGCGCATTTCTTTTCGATTCAAAAATCCGCGCTGGTTTTGCAACAGTTATGGATGATGAAATAGATAAATTAATATCTTTCGATGAAGAATTAAACCTAAACAGCCCCTCTGTTTTTGTATTTAAAGTTTCAGGCGACTCTATGGTAAATTTAGGGATTTTTGAAGGTGATTATGTAAGTATTAGAAAAACAAGCGAAGCAAAAGACAAAGATATAGTTCTTGCAAATATAGACGGAGCCTTTACACTTAAAACTTATAGAAAAGAAGGCGCAAAAGTTTGGCTTGAAGCCGCAAATCCTGCTTACAAAAATTTATACCCCGAAACATCTCTTACAATTTTTGGTGTTGCAACCGGAATAGCAAGGAAATTCTGATGCCAAAATACAATGTTATCGCCCTTGTTGACTGTAATAATTTTTTCGCCTCGTGTGAAATTCTTTTTAATCCAAAGTTGAAAGGCAAACCTGTATGTGTGCTTTCAAATAATGATGGTTGCATTGTTGCACGTTCAAATGAGGCAAAAGCGCTGGGTATAAAAATGGGAATGCCTTATTTTATGGCAAAAAAACAATTTAAAAATGCCATATACCTGTCAGGCAACCACGCCCGCTATAACGAAATTTCAAAACGAGTAATGTCGAAGCTTTACGACTATACCCCAAATGTTGAAGTTTACTCTATTGATGAAGCTTTTTTGGACTTAGGCGGTACAAGAAAACTTCATCGCTGCTCTTATGAAGAAATAATCGAAAAAATACGCCTTGACATCAAAAACGACATAGGAATTGACGTTTCAATAGGGCTTTCCTATTCAAAAACCTTGGCAAAACTGGCTTGTGAAAAAGCAAAAGAAATTAACAAGAAAAACCCTAAAGTCGGCACATATAAAATAGGCTACAAAAAAATTAAAGACGAGCTTAAAATTACACCTATAGAAGATATTTGGGGTGTCGGCTTTAATACGGCATCACTTTTAAGAAAACACTATATTTCTAGCGCATACAATTTTGTAACCCAAAATGATGCCTGGATAAAAAGAGTATTAGGTAAGGTGGGGCTGGATTTAAAATATGAACTTTTAGGCGAGAGTACAAGCCCTGTTAACCCCAATGAAGCACTGCCGAAAAGCATACAAAAAACTGCCTCTTTTGCAAACTTTACATCCGATAAAACATATATCATAAATGCGCTAAACTACCATTGCCACAGGGTTTGTAAAAAGCTACGACACCATGGTTTAATGTCAGGTGTCATAAGCGTTATGCTAAGGGCAAAAGATTTTTATGTTCTAAGTGCCAAGACAACTCTTGAAGTACCAACAAACTCAGAGTTTGAATTCAATTTAAAAATAAAAGAACTTTTTGATGAAATTTATAATCCGAATATTGTCTATCGCTCTTGCGGAGTAACCGCGCTAAAATTAACCTGTCAAAATGACTGTCAAATGTCACTTTTTAACTCAGAAAGAATTGAAAAAAATCAAAAACTTTCTGACGCCTGGGACAAAATTGAAGAAAAATTCGGGCGTTCTAAATTACACCTTGGTACAAATGCGCTAAATTAAATAAAATTTACAATTTAATATTGATGTTATTTTTTGTTTCATATAAAATAGTTTCACCACCGATATTTAACGTTAGATATTAAATTAAAAGGATTTAAAATGACAATTAACTTAAAAAACAAACAAGAACTTATTGAAAAATTCGGCGCAAACGCTAAAGACAGCGGCAGTGTTGAAGTTCAAGTCGCAATGCTTTCTCAAAAAATTGCAGAATTAACAGAACACTTAAAAAATAATGCAAAAGACTTTCAAGCAAAACGCGGTCTTTTAATGATGGTAGGTAGAAGAAAAAGAATGCTTACTTACATTAAAAAATCCGATATTGAAAAATACAGAAAATTAATCAAAGAATTAAATATCAGAGGTTAGAATATAACAATATTCATAAAAACAGGTACATTTTCAGGTGCCTGTTTTTATTTGCATTATCGGGCGCAAAATATTTTTTGCCCGTGTTTTTTATAAACATTAAAGTACACAAATGAGGATTAGATAATGAAAGTTAACTCAATTAATAATTCGCCCAACTTTGGCAGAGTGTTTGCTGTTGCAGGCTCAAAGGAAGATATGCAAAAACTTGACCGTGAGCTTAAAACAAAGCAAGATAAAATGATTTCAATGCCCGTCACTGATTTATATGTAAACAGAACAGGCGAAGGACTTTGCACACAGGCGGCTAAATCAGGCGATGAAATCCGCTTTATTATAACAGGCAAAGAAGATATGCATAACGTAAATTTTATGGAATGGGGCTGGGGCTCGGCAAACGGTATAAGCCATCATATAACCGATTTTATTAAATTGGATAACATAAAAGAAGCCGCAAAAAGAATAATAAATTCAACGAAAGAATAATTTTTTTAAAATGTGTAAAATATGGCGGCTATCAGGCAAAACCTGCCAATATACCAATGCGGCAAGCGTTTTTTAAATATATGTATTTATGTTATAATTTTCTTATGAGAATATTGCTTATCGGAAAATCATTTGCTGCAAGTGTTTTTGCTCAATATTTTGCCCATAATCCCGACAATATTGTTTTTTGCACTCTTGGAGGCACTGATGCCGAATTTATTGACATTTTGCCGGATAACGCGCAAGAGTTAATAGAATTTGTGCAGGCAAATGAAATGTCGCTTACTTTAATATGTGATGAAGATTTAATTCAAACCAATATTGCAAATGAATTTATTGAGGCGGGCTTGG
>CALUYC010000057.1 GCA_944324895.1 Candidatus Gastranaerophilales bacterium | reverse complement strand
AACAGTTGGTGCCGGCGTTGTAGATAAAATTATTGAATAATAATTTTAAGATATAACTAAAATGAGCCTTAAAGTAATTTGGGGCTCATTTTTTATGAAAGGAGTATAAATGAAATATCTTCACTCTATGATACGAGTTAATAATTTAAGAGAATCTTTAAGATTTTATGAAGAACTTATCGGGCTAAAGCTGCAAAGTAAAAAAGATTTAGATGACTGCACTCTTTATTTTTTGGCCCAATATGAAGGTGCGCCTGAAATTGAGCTTACAGATAATTGGGAAAAGCCGAAAACTCCTTATAAAACAGGTGAAACATTCGGACATTTTGCGTTTGAGTGCGAAGATATGGGCGCTTTTGTTCAAAAGGTAAAAGATATGGGTTATGAACTTATGTATGGTGAACCCTTTAATTTAGATTTAAAAAACGAGGATGGTAGTGTCACTGTTAAAAGAATTGCTTTTATAAAAGACCCTGACGGTAATGAGGTAGAGATAATTTATAAAGGTTAAAAAACGGGGCATATGCCCCGTTTATTTTACTGAGAATACAACGTTTGCAACTGCGGTTATTTTTTTGTCTATTGTGCTTGAATCGTTTATTCCCCAATCTGAAACTTCGTTTGAATCGGCAGGTGTTATTTGCATAACGCCCATTTTAACCGATGAAATTTTGCCGACTCTATTGTTTGTTGCTTTTAGCATGCCTTGAGCGCGAACTTTTGCATCTGCTGTTGCCGCTTTTAGAAGTTCTGCTTTTTTCTTATTTAAATCACTGTAATAATATTCAGGAGCAAAAGCTTGAACGGTAATACCCTTTTGAATTAGTGAAGGTATTTGAAGATAAACTTTGTTAATAAGTTCAGGGTCGTCGGATGTAATTTTTAATGTTTGGTCATAATTATAAAAAGCAACATCTTGTGTAAAATTACCCTTAGCATCTCTTTTGTATGTCGGATAGTTGTTAATGCCAAGGTAAGAAATTTGTTCTTTTTTAATACCTGATTGCACTAAAAACTCAACAACAACAGGAACTTGCGCCATAAGTTTGTTGTATGCATCAACAGATGCAGGTGCTTTTGTAGAAACTTGCACCCTCCAACTTGCGCTGTCGGATTTTACAATTTCATAAGCAGAACCTGTTACCGTAATTTCGTTTTTCTTAAAATTACTTGAGAGTACCGATGCGCCTATAATAAGGCATAAACCTAGAATAAGCCCAAGCATAGCCACTTGAATTTTTGCGAGTTTTTCAATCATCTTTTTCTCCTCAATCAATGTAAACTTCTTCAATATTGTGCAATGTACCACCCAACTCTGTCGGGTAAATATTCTTAAACTTTTTCCTTATTGCTACTATATTTGCGGGACTGTACAAATATATAACAGGGTTTTCTTTTGCTACAATTTGCTGATATTCATTATATAGCAATTTTCTTTTATTGTAATCAAGCTCAAGTGATGCCTGGTTAAAAATTCTATCAAGTTCTTTTTCAAAAGGCAATATTGTATCCGAACTTTTTAAATCTTCATCACTTCTTTGGTTAAAAAGATGCAAGGCACCGTCTGAAGTCCAAACATTGTGCCCTGAATGTGGTTCAAGGGGATTTCCTGTAAGCGCTATTAAAATTGCATCCCAGTCATAAGTGTTTGAAAGTCTTGATACAAGAGAGTTGAATTCTACGGGTTTAAAATTAACTTTCATACCCAGTTTTTGCAAATCTTCCTTAATACTAACACCGGTTGCCTCTCTTTGTGTGTTTCCGGCGTTTGTTAAAAGTTCGAATTCTACCCTGTTGTTGTATTTATCATACAATTTAGTGTCTTTTAAATAAAATCCGGATTTAGCTAAAAGCTCTTTTGCATAGTTAATATCTTGATTATGTCCCTTTGCTATTTCTTCATTTAAAAATATGCTCGAGATAGATTCAGCGGTATACAAGGGTTCTCCGACACCCGATAACACATTTAAGACAAGGTTTTCTCTATCTATTGCCCAATCAACCGCACTTCTGAAATTAGGGTCATTAAACCATTTTTGTTTTATTGGGTTAACGTAATATTTACCTTCCTTGTTTTTTCTTGTGTTCATATTAAAAACAAGAAATGTTGTGTTTGTTGTTGGGCCAAGATTATAAAGGGTAAAATCGCTGTGTTTTTCAAGTTCTCTGTATCTTGCAACCATTGAACCTTGCAGGTTTACAATGTCTGTTTCAAGCCCTTCAAATTTAAGGGTATCGTTGTTTAAATCACCAACTATTAAGATAACATATTTGTCCAAATACGGTAATTTTTGTCCTTTTTTGTCAATCATATAGTAGTTCGGATTTCTTTTATAAATAACTCTTTGGGCGGGTACATATTCAACCATTTTAAAGGCACCAGAGGTTACAAAGTCTTTTGGTTTAGCATTTGTGCTCAAATAGCTTCTAAAGTAATTTTTACCTTTGTCTGTTGCCATTTTAAACGTATGTTTTGGGGCAATGGGAGTGGCAAGCATTCTTAGAAAAGGCGCAAATGGTTTTGGTGTTGTGAACTTTACTGTGTATTTGTCGATTTTTTCAACATTGGGCAGTTTTCCGTCAATATAGAGCGAATCTCTTGTTGCGGTATCGCCAAAACCTCCAAAAATTATTGTCCCGTAAGTAAAAACAACATCGTCTGCGGTTATTTCTTTTCCGTCAGACCACTTTATTCCATGGCGCAGATGTACAATATAGGTTTTTTTATCAGGTAAAATATCAATACTTTTGGCAAGTTTTGGAATGATTGAGCCATCGTAGGGGTCTGTTGTGAACAATCCATCGTACATAATACCTGCAAGTTGAGCTGATGTATTATCATTAGCGTTGAAAGGATTAAAAGTTTTGGGCCCTTCGCCTATAGTTGAACTTATAAGTTCTCCGCCGAATTTTCCTACATCGCCTCTTGCTTGTAAATAATCAACACCATTTATTGTAACGTTTTTAGGTTTTTCAAAATCATACGTTAAAACTTCAAGCGGACGAACATCTTCCAAATACACATTATCGTCATAGCCTGGGTCTTTTTTTATGCAGCCTTTTAAAAATAAAAGTGCAATAAGTAATATTAAAATTATGTATACAATTCTTTTCATTATATTGATTTTAACATAATTATCTGATATATAAATGGATTAAAGGATGATTTATCCGCATAATTTTCCCCGATTTAGAAACAAACAGGAATTATTTATGAGAATATTGGTAACAGGTGCGACAGGGAGTTTAGGGCAAGAGTTATGCCCGATGTTGGAGCAGGAAGGCTGGCTTTTTTGGGCAACAAACAGCAAAATTTTTGATATTACAAATACAAAAATGGTTAATGAGATAATAAATAAAGTCAGTTTGGATTTTATTATTCACCTTGCCGCATATACAAATATTGACTTAGCCGAAACTCATAAAGAAGAAGCTTTTAAGGTTAACCATATAGGAACAAAAAATCTTGCAAAAATAGCTAAAAAACTTGATGTACCTATTTTATACATTAGTACAGACAACGTTTTTGACGGCAAAAAAGATTCTCCTTATAAAACATCAGACCATGCCAATCCTTTAAATGTTTACGGCTTGTCAAAACTAAAAGGAGAAGAAGAAATATTAAAAACTTGTAAAAAATACTATATTATTCGCACAGGCTGGCTGTATGGCAAAGGGAATAAGAATTATGTCGATACCATGCTTACTTTTTCAATGTTAAGACGGGAAATAAGCGTGGTTGATGATCAAATAGGTTGCCCCACTTGGACAAAAGACCTGTGTAGCGAGATTATTAATATAATGAAAGAAAATAAACCTTATGGCACGTATCATCTTTGCTCATCAGGTCAAGCGGGTTGGGCTGACTTTACAAAGAAAATTTTTGAAATTAAAAAACGCAACGTAAATGTTAATGCCATAGATGAAAGCGATTTTCCCCGTCCGGCAAAAAGACCGCATTACTGCGTTTTAAACAACAATAATATTATGCCTGATTGGGAAGAATCTTTAGAAAAATATCTTATTGGCAAATAGCCTAAAGTTGTTGTATAATCAATAAAGACAGATTGCAGGGAGTGAAAAATGTACGGTATTATTTTAGCGGGCGGTTCAGGTTCAAGATTATGGCCACTATCGCGTGAGCTATATCCAAAACAGCTTTTGAGGTTAAATAATTCCAAAAAAAGTTTGCTTGAGATGACTTTTTTAAGGCTCCTTGATTTAATTGACGAAAAAAATATCATTAGTATTACAAACCAAAAGCATGCAACAGACGTCAGGACTCAACTAAATGCCATTGCACAAAATCCTGTTGTATTAAGCGAACCTGTTGCTAAAAATACTGCGCCTGCCATTGCTGCTGCAGTTAAATATATTCTTGACAAAGACAAGGACGATGTAATAATTGTTGTTCCTTCAGACCATTTAATTGAAGACGTGAAAGCTTTTTCAAAAACAGTATTAGAAGGTGAAAAGCTGGCTAAAGAAGGCTATATTGTTACATTTGGTATAAAGCCCGATTTTCCGCATACAGGTTTTGGTTATATAAAAACAAATAAAGAACTAAAAAGCGGTTTTGAGGTAGAAGAATTTAAAGAAAAGCCGGATGAAAAAACTGCAAGAAAATATTTAAAAGATGGCAATTACTATTGGAACAGCGGTATTTTTATGTTTAAGGCGTCTTCTTTTGTAGAGGCTCTTAAAAAATACGCTAAAGATATTTACGAAAATTATGAGAAATTTGACTTTACAAAAGATGAAAATATTCCATATGTTATTTTTAATCAAATGCCTTCAATTTCAGTTGATTACGCCGTTATGGAGCATGCCAAAAATATAGCGCTTGTTCCTTTACACTCTGACTGGAATGATTTAGGTTGTTGGGAAGCAATTTATGATATAAACAAAAAAGACGACAACGGCAATGTTAAAATCGGTAATATCATGGAAACAGATTGTAAAAATACTCTTTTGTACGGTTCTGACAGACTGGTAGCAGGTGTTGGGCTGGAAGATGTTGTTATTGTTGAAACATCTGATGCCGTTCTTGCTTGTAAAAAAGATAAAGCACAAGATGTGAAAAAGATTTTTGATAAATTAAAAGAAATTAAAGACGATACTTTTAAAATTCACAGAACGGTTTATCGTCCTTGGGGTTATTATACTGTGTTAAATCAGGGCGAAGGATATTTAACAAAAACAATTTGTGTTTACAAAAAAGGTCAGTTAAGTTTGCAATCGCACAATCATCGTTCTGAGCATTGGGTTGTTTTAACAGGTACTGCAAGGGTTACACTTGATGATAAAACCTTTATGTTAAAACCGGGGCAAAGTATTGATATTCCGGTAAAAGTTAAGCACTCGCTTGCAAATCCTTATGATGAAGAATTAAAAATTGTTGAAGTTCAAAAAGGCGACAAACTTGTTGAAGATGACATTATTCGCTACAAAGACATCTATGGCCGAGTTAAAGCTTAGAATAACTTATCCATAATTTCTTTCAGCTTTTTTGCACCTTCTTCATCACCTAAAGTTTTAAGTAACTTTATCTTTGCACTGTATAGGGCTTTAACTTGCGGCATTTTTCTGATGCCTTCATCAAGAGTAGTCTTTGCAATGTCACTTTGCCCTCTGTCGTAGTATATTGTGCTTAAATCTATATAATCTTGTGCGGTTTTTGGTTCAAAGCGTGCAATTTTATTATACAATTTTTGGTACAAATCGTCCTGACGAGTGCTTTTATACACAAGCGAGAGGTTGTACATATACATAACATTATTGGGTTCAAGTTCAACTGCTCTTTGTAAGTTAATTAAAGCTTTTTTTAAATCTTTTGTGTGATAATAACAAAGCCCAAGATAGTTGTTTAATTCTGCAGTATTTTTCAAACGAACATCTTGTGTTACGGATTTTTGGAAATTTTCAACAGCGTTTTTGTAATCATTTTTGTAGAAATAAATTTTACCTAATTCAAGATAATACTGAGGATTGTCTGCTTTTGAAACCGCATCAAGCAAATACTCTTTTGCCTCATCAAATCTGTTATCTAAAATGCACATTTTTGCAAGGTAGTATGAAATTTCATCTGATTTAGAATTAAGCGCACCTGCATTCCTTAGTGCCAAGAGTGCTTTTTGCGGGTTGTTTATTTCAATATATGCTATAGCAAGACCCAAATACGCCTCGTAGTATTCATCATCGTAAATAAGGGCCGTTTCAAAGTTTTTTATTGCATCTTTGTACTCTTTTTGTTCAAGATAATAATTACCCAAATTCAAATACGCTCTTTTATCGTTAGGATTTGCTTTTATTGCCAATTTGAGCTGGTTTTGCCATTCTTTCAAATATCTTTTTCTGCTAAATTCACTTATGTCGTCTTTTGTGCTTTCCAGTTTTGCAATGTGAGCCAAATTCATGTAGGTGTCAAAATATTTTGGATTAAAAATGCGAGCTTTTTTAAGAGTTGACTTTGCTTTATCAAATTCCTGCATTTTTATGTAAGCACGCGCAAGATTATTCAGCGCTACAACATTTTTAAAGTTCATATCAAGAGATTTTTCAAAATAACTTATTGCGTTTTTAATTTCACCCTTATAAAAGTATTCAACGCCTTTTGAATTATAATATTCAAAATCAAACGGCGGGACTTCAACTATATCAAATTCTTTTGCTAAATCTGAATTTAAAAGACTGTTGTCTGCTTGAATTGCACGAATGGCTGCCGTCCTTGCACTGTCTTTGTCTTCTTGCGCAAGGTATATTCTTGATCTCATCGTGTAAGCATCAGCGTTATCGGGGTTTAATTTTAATGTCATATCAACATATGTGTGCGCCTTGTTGAAATCTCCGTTTTCAAGATACATTTGCGCAATGTCCAAATAATCATTTTGATTTTTAAAACCTATCGGTTCAACTATGTCAATGTCTTCAATAACCTGAGAAAGTTCAAATGATTTTTGCAAGTGATATGCACTGAGTTCGTTTTGACCTGCGCGTTTATAACAAAGCCCAAGCCAATAATGTCCGTCAGGGTCGTTTGGTTTATTGTCCGTATAATTCTTAAAAAATTCGCATGCCTTGTTTAATTTATTTGCATTTAAAAGCTTTATCCCATCCATAAGTTCAATAGCTTGTGCTCTTGAGACAAGTGCAAAGAATATAAAAAGAGTGACAATTAATTTTTTCATATATTTAAAAGTTCTCCGATAATTTTTTTAACGTCTGAAAAGACTTCCTCTATTGTCCTGTTGGCGTCAATTATTTTAATTCTTTTCGGGTTTTGTTTTGCAAGTTCAAGATAGCCCATGCGCACTTTTTTGTGAAATTCCATGCCTTCAGATTCCAGCCTGTCTTTTGTTTTGCCAAGACGGTTTTGCGCAATTTCACTTTCAACATCAAACAAAAGTGTCAAATCGCTTTTAAGGCCTTTTGTTGCAATTTCGTTTAGGGTATTAATTTGTTCTATATTTCCTCTTCTGCCATAACCCTGATAGGCAACCGTTGAGTCTGTATATCTGTCACACAGGACAATTTTTTTATCTTCAAGCGCCGGTTTTATAACCATTTGAGCGTGCTGTGCTCTATCTGCAAGATACATAAACGTTTCAGCCTCATCAGAAACAGGTTTATCGTAATGCAAAAGTATTTGTCTTAAGTTTTTACCTAAATCAGTAGCACCAGGCTCAAGCGTCATAAGGGTTTTGTAACCTTTTTCATTTAACCATTTTTCTAAAAGCTCTGCCTGTGTAGTTTTTCCACATCCGTCAGCTCCTTCAAATGTTATAAAATATCCTTTTTTAAGCTCCATTTAAACTAAAATCCCCTATCCGTCTTACTTTTAAAATTATATTACAATTTTTGTAAAATTTAAATAATAAAACTACTTTTTTGAAAAATTTAAACTATAATATTGTTATCTAGTTTTTGAGGAATTTATCAGGTGGGAAGTTATACAGCCAATCAAACAACAGATACTAATGTCGAAGAAATAGTTAACGCAAGTCAGGTACAAGAAATTTTGAATACGAGCGCTGCTCAAATGTCAAATTGGTGCCAAAAAGCTTGTTTAAAACCTAAAAAAGACGGCTTTGGGAATGTTTATTTTTCAAAAAGTGACATAGATGTTCTGAGAAAAGTTAAGGAACTGTATGAACATACGCGTTCTGCGCGCGATGTTAAAAGAGAAAAAGTGGATAGAGTTGTTGAGCGCATGAAGCTTAAAAAACAAGAGGATGAAATGAGAACACAAGATATAGAAACATCGGTTGTGAATATTGGTGAGGGCAATTTTTTAACCCGAGCTAAATCAAGATATAACAAAGAAAATGCTGTTGCATCTTTAGCGTCTTATCATGCTTTGGATATGAGCTCAAAACTGGAAAATCTTGAAAATAATATTGTTTCAAAAATTTCTGATGTTTTAAGTGAAAAAATGGACGGGCTGGATGAGGTTATAGTTGAACTTATTCGCGCTAAAACAGAAAATGAAACTCTAAGACAAAGATTAAACGAACTAAATAAAGAAAATTTCAGTTTAAAAAATGAAAATGCAAGTTATAAGCCTATTGGCCTTGGCCTTTATGTTAAAAAGACAACAGATGATTTTGTCTTATAGCATTTTTTAAACGCGAAAGAACTGTATGAGCAAAATTTTAAGAAGTTTTTATCATAATTTAAAAGAACCGGTAATTATTTATGATATTAACGAGCAAATTTTGTACTGCAATAAGGCTTTTGGAAAAACTTTTGCAAAGCTTGACGGTTCTTTGGGTCTTGATGCTCTAAAAAAGCTTAATTATAAATTTTACAGCGAAAGCTGTTTGTTGGAAAGCAGCGAACTTATGTCTTATTCGCCTGTTATTGCTGCAATTAAGGCTAATACTGACTTTACAACTTATGCACTCTATCAACTTCAAGAGCGCAATTATTTATACTACATTATAAAATCTTTTACTTTTAAAAAATACAAGGTTGTTTATTTTTATGATGTTACAAAAGAGCTTGAGCTTGAAAAATTAAGAAAAGAAAACGAAGTTTTAAAAATTCAAAATTTAGAGTTTTCAAACACTAATTCAAAAGCACAGAATCAAGCCGTTAAAATGGCACTATTGAACAGAATTTCAACAAGTATAAGAGAAACCTTGGACGCTAAAAGCCTTATAAGGACTGCACTTAAAGAGTTAAGCATGATTTTTGGCGCACATAAGGTTTATTATGCTGCAGAAGCAAAAGAAAAATTCATATTAGAATACGTCTATCCTTCGTCTTTTTCCTCGCAAGTCGGTGAAGTTTTGTCTTATGATAAAAGTGTCTTAAAAAATATATTCGACGGCAAAAATTCTTTTCAGTTTTGCCTAAAAGAGCACAATGATTCAAAAGAGCCGCTCAAAGCCCCGCTAAACAGGATTATTATGCCGGTTATAAAAAGTTCCGAAGTTTTAGGTATTATTGTTATATTTACTCCGAAAAAAGAAATCGGTGAAATTGAAAAAGAACTTTTGGTTGGTATTTCAGGGCAAATTTCAAGTGCAATTTTTCAGGTTATTCTGTTTAATCAGGTAACAAAAAAGAAAGAGGAGCTTGAAGATACCATAAAAGAACTGAAAGAAACACAATTACAGCTTATAAATGCCGAGAAAATGGCGTCATTGGGTCAGTTAATTGCCTCAGTTGCGCATGAAATAAATACTCCTTTGGCATCAATCAGTGCAAACAATGAAATAGCAAGAAAAATTTATGACAATGCCATAGAAAACATCGAAATTTTAAAAGATTTAAATTCAATCGATAAGGAAGCAATAAAAAGAATTAACAACCTTGTGCAGTCACTAAAGCGCTTTGTAAGATTGGATGAGATGGTGCAGCAAGAGGCTAATATTAATCAGGAACTTGATTTGACACTTAATTTGCTTAAACATAAAACAAAAAAAGGCATCAAAATAGAAAAGAATTTTGGCGAGATGCCTCTTGTAAAATGTTACCCGAATATGCTTAATCAGGTCTTTTTAAATATACTTATGAATGCTATACAATCGGTTGAAAAGAAAACTCAAAAAATTGGTGAATACGGTGCCGGTATTGAAATTACAACAAAAATTCAGGATGACAAGTTGCTCGTTTCAATTAAAGATAACGGTCTAGGTATTGAAGACAAAAATAAAAAGAAAATATTTCAAGCAGGTTTTACAACTAAAAAAATAGGCGAAGGTACAGGTATGGGGCTTGCAATATGCAAAAAAATTATTGAAAAACACAAAGGCTTGTTGTTTTTTGATTCAAAAAAACCTGATAATACAAAACCCGATACTTATTGTACCGAGTTTTGTATTGCTATTCCTTTGTAATTATTTCACAAGAAGGATGTATTTTTGTGCTTTTTCTACAGTTTTGTAGGGTTTAAATATACCTTGCGGTTTTAAGTTTTCATATACATCATTTCTTACAATTACATAGTATCTTTTGTCTATTTCGCCTGCTGTGGCTTTGTTAAATTCTTTAACACCTTTGCTGTCATAGTTAATTATATAAATAATCTTTTTATCAAAGTCATTCATTAAAGAATATTTTCTTGCAAAACCAAATGTTACAAGCTCATTACCTGTATCAGTTGCTGCTATTTTAGAGAACTTTTCAAGCTCATTTTGACCGTAGTTTGTAATCATCGGGAAAATATGTACCGTTGTTATTAACATAACACCAAGCATTAAAAATACGTTTGAAATGAATAATAATGCACGATTTTTTGCAATTAAGCACAAACAACCGATTAGTGGCATTACGATTAACCAAATGCAAGCGTAATTATAGAATGAGCTTGTCTGTTGGATGTATTGTTCAAGTGCTTGAGGCGGAATATACATAAATATAGCACCTATTATGCCCGCCAAAATTAAAATGATAAAAGTAATAAGACTGGAGGCTTTTATGTTCTTTGTGTATTTATCAAAACAAACATAACCCCACCAAAAATAACCTATAATAAGTGCCAGTGCAGGGAAAAGCGCAAGCACGTATGTTGGAAGTTTAGAACTTGAAACCGAAAAGAACAAAAATGTAGATAGTGCATAAATTACCGCAAAAAGAATTATTTTTTTATCATTAGTGTCTGAAGTAAACCAAACTTTAATTGATTTTGCGGCTTTGTAATTTTTAATTGCAGATTTTATACCCCTGCATATTTGCCAAATAAATGAAACAGTCCAAGGCATTACTCCCAAAAGGACTATGGGCAAATAAAACAAGAAGGGCTGTTTTCTTCCAAGACCCAAAGACGAGTCAATAAATCTTGCAAAGTGGTGTTTTACAATGTAGTCGTTAAACCAAGCTATGCCGTGTGCTTTATAGACAAGTATGTGCCAAGGAGCAGCAATCAAAAGGAAAATAATAATACCGGGGATAATATATATCGGCTTAAAAAGCTCTTTAACTTTTCTAAACGCTAAGAAACATAAAAATACAACCATAGCGGGGATTATTATGCCTATTAAACCTTTTGCAAGAACTGATAATGCCATAAATAAATATGCAAAATACCAGCAGAATTTTTTGTTTTGTTCTTTTGAAAATTCGCTTAAAATGGCACAGTATATTGCTGCCATTGAAAAAGCCATAAATCCCATATCTAATATTGCAATGTGAGATAACAGCAAGAACCAAACCGAAGATAATAAAACAAAAGCGCAGATTAAACCGTAAGCTTTTGATTGCATTGTTTTTGCGCCAAAAAAGTAAGTGAAAAATACGCTGAAAGCCGCAAGTAAAGCGGTAGATAAACGCGATACAAAAACACCTGTATCGTTAAATACATGATAAGTAATAACATTTAGCCAAAAATACAGTGGTGGTTTTTCAAGGAAATTTTCAAAATTTAAATAAGGTGTCACATAGTCTTTCAAAAAGAACATATCGCGCGACATATTGACATATCTTGTTTCGTCTATGTCAATTAAAGGGTAAATTCCTAAATTGTGAAATAAAAATAAATAACAAAACAGTGCCAAAATAATTATATTCAGTGCGCTTGAATACTTTTGGCAGAATGTTTTAATCGTAAGATAAAATTTCTCCATTGTAACTCCTTGATTTTATTGCTCTGTACTGTATGTTCTTGTTTTTATAAATGTTTTTTTTGTTTTTGTGTCGTAATCAATATGTATTTTTTTGTACTCGCCTGATTTTTCAAGCCCTTGTACACTTATGTTATATATGTCACCAATTCTGTATTCATCATCAATGTTATGATGTCCTGAAATTATTGCAACAACGTTGTTATGATGTGATATTGCTGTTTGAAAATTGTTAATTTTAACGGGCAACATTGTTTCTTTTATATCATTTGATGAAAAAACAGGGTAGTGACCGACTATAACGACAGGTGAGTTTTTGTATTTTCTTAAAGTATTATCTAAAAATGCAATTTCATCTTCTTTATAATATCCGTATTGTGTCGGAATAAACTGGTTTACACCGTCCATAAAGACAAATACAAAACCGTTGATTTTTTTAACAGTCGGTAATTCTTTTATTTTGTTTTTTGAAAAAATTCTAAGAACCCTGTAGTATTCTTTTTTATCAAGATTTTTTGTTTGCGATACATCCTTATCACCAACAATTACATATGTTGGTTCTTTAAGTTTTTTTGAGGCTTTTGCAAACATAACGAGATTATATTTGTCGGGACCCTTTAGATTATCTCCTAAAAAAACAGTAAATTCGCATTGGTTAGTATTAATTTGTTCTGTTGCAATAAGTAACTTATTAATACTGGGTGTCATTGTATCTGCGTATTTTGTTGATTTATCAACTTCAAGTGATGAGCCTGAAATTGCGCAGAACTCAATACTTTTAGCACTTGCTACACCTAAAGAAAAGAACATGAAAATAAAAAGTAAAATAACTTTTTTCATAGGCTGATTATACTTTAAAAGGTGTCATCTGTAAACCAGTATTGAAATAGGTTTTTGCTCATGTTTTAATGTAATGGAAAGTCGGAGGTAATAATGAGAATCCCCCTAGTTAGCGTATATAAGCCTGTTGGCTTTAACTTATCATCACTAAAAAAAGAAAACAATGTAAAACTAAACAGTTTACCATTTGATACAGTATCATTTTCAGGCAAAAAAGAAAAAATAAAAAAAGCTGATGAAAAAACAGTTAATAAAATATTGTGTTACTCAATGGAGTATCAAGGTGATGCTGATTTGATATATGAAGATGCTAAACGAGCTTACAAAGAGGTTTTAGAGGCATTTAAAAAAGGTAACGAAGTAGCACCAAACGGCAAAGTTATAAGAAGGGTGTATAAGAAACCCGACACATCGACCATTCATGTCGAAGAATATTCGCCCAATGACAGCAGTATTATTACAAGACAAGCCGAAATTTTAAACGGCAAAATAGAATCAATATCGCAAGGTGTTAAAATAAAACTTGACGGAACGGAAGAAACTTCAAAATACTATACTTTTTCAAGCGACGGCTCTTTATATTCGTATTCGGAAGATTTGGACATATTTCCTGACGGCTCTGTTAATGTAGGCAGATATTACACATATAACGGTACAGAGCTTTCGAGTTGTTCTATTGATTGGCGCTTATCATCCGATTTTACCGGAACTGCGGATAGCATGTACGATTTTTCATTCGGAATGCTTGATTGTTATAAAAAAGGTTGTAAATTCAATAAAAACGGTTCTCAAGAATTTCAAAAAGTATATAAAAAAACATATAACGGTTGGACAGTAGAAACTAAATAAGTTTGCGCAAAATTTATTATATTCATACGTTGTATTGGTATAATTAAAATCTGGAGATATGAAAATGCAAATTTCCCCTATCGGTACAACGTTGAACTATGGCATAAATTTTAAATCCATAAAAAAACAACCTACTTATGATAACAAAACCCAATATTTATCATTGCCACATCTTAACCCCGTTGATAGGTATGGTGCAGATAAGAATCAGACACCAAAAGAAATTAAACAAGGTATTAAAGATTTTGTTTCAACAAGTCAAAGGGCACAAAAATGTAATCAGGCTTTATCAAAAAGAGCGGCAGAAGTTTATAATCTTGCAAATGAAGTTTTAAATCAGGCATATAAAGCTCAAAAATATGTAAGCGATATTGTTTTTGATATTCGTCCTGAAAAAACCCTAAGCTTTTTTGAAGAAGGAAACGAGATTGATTTAGACGGAAGAATTGTCAAAAGAATTTCAAAAGACCATAAAGATGGTTCAGTTACTATAGACTACCTTTTGCCAAACGGTAGTGTAGAAAAAAGTGTGAAAGTTGATAGAACCGGACAATGGATAGAAATTACCGAAGGTGCAACAAGTGCAAAAGACGGTAGTGAAAAAATTAGAAAACGCTATGTTTACAACAACTATTTGGGATTATTGGACCATTATGAAGAAGACATTGAATTTTTGCCCGATGGTACAAAGAAAATAGGCAAATATGTTGATACTTCAAAAATGTTTTTTTCTGGTGCCATGTCATATACATACAGACAAAATATAGTAATTTCTTCTGAAGGGTCTATAAGAACTTCGAAAAATTTATACTATGAAATTGAAGATTCTAAACCTGCAAAAATTTCTTTTGTGTATAAAGAAGGCCAAGAAAGGTTTTCCCAAGGAAATGAATATTACACAAGGTGCCTTGGTGTTACTTCGCAAGGCGGTAATACATCAGGATATTACAATGAAGATGTTGAACTGTCCCCTGATGGTACAAGCAGAACAACAAAATCTGTTTCATTTGCGAATAATTTTGCGCCCAAATATTATAGAGAAGGTGTTAAAACATCGCCAAACGGAGAAGAAAAAATCACAAGATGTATTTCTTATGATAACGGTGGTGTAAGTTCATACAGGCAGGATGTTGAATATTTTGCCGACGGCTCGGAAAAAACTGACAAAAGTTTTACTTTTATTATGGATGAAATTGTATATTACAAAGAAAATGTCCAAAATAACGAAACAGATTCAAAAGTTGCAATGGCGATGCAAAAAACCCCGTATGGCTGGAAAAATGTAACCAATATTGTTAACGGAAAATAATTAGCCGTTTTTTGTTAAAGTTTTTGCCTGTATCCAAAGCACTTCCCACTCTTGAAAAGTTAAATCTTTAAGCGGTTTTTGGGCAATTTCTTCCATTTTTCTAAATCTTTTTGTAAATTTTTCATTTGCGATGTTTAACGCTTGCTCGGCATCAATTTTGTTCCAACGTGCAAGATTTACAAGGGCAAAGAGAATATCGCCGAACTCTTCCTCTTTTTCTTGCTGTGTTTTGGCGTTTTCAAACTCTGTGAATTCACTTTTGACACACTCTTTTAACTGCTCAAGGTTTTGCCACTCAAACCCAACTCTTACTGCTTTTTTAGAGATTTTCTGTGCCTTCATAAGTGCACTTTGTGATTTTGAAATTCCGTCTAAAACACTTTTTCTGTGAGGTTTTTCCTCAAGTTTTAATTTTTCCCAGTTGGATAAAATTTCTTTAACATCTTTTACTTTAGTATCCGAAAAAACGTGCGGGTGGCGGTGAATAAGCTTTTCGTTAATGGTTTTTG
>CALUYC010000056.1 GCA_944324895.1 Candidatus Gastranaerophilales bacterium | reverse complement strand
GAAATAGCTATTGACACAGCAATACAAACAGCAAATTGTTTATACATAACGCCTGTCATACCACCCATAAATATAATTGGTACAAACACAGCCATTAAAACCAGTGCCATAGCGACAAGTGCTGAACCTACCTCTTGCATTGTTAATTGTGTAGCAATAATTGCGGACTTGCCTTCTTTAATGTGTCTGTTTACGTTTTCAATAACTACAATAGCATCATCAACAACAACACCAACTGCAAGCACCAGTGCAAACAATGATAAAAGGTTTATAGACATACCAAATGCTTTTAGGGCAAAGAAAGTCCCGATAAGCGATACAGGGATTGTAATGCAAGGCACAAGAGTGGCCATTGCGTCCCCCAAAAAGAGAAATATGATTATTACAACAATAATAGCCGTTAAAAATATTGTAAATTCAACCTCTTTCATAGACTCATGAATAAAATCGGCATCATCTTTAACATAAAGTATTTTTATACCGTTTGTAAGTCTTGAATTAAGTTCATCAACCTTCTGTTTAACTGCTTTTGAAAGGTTCATAATATTAGCGTCAGGCAACTGTGAAATAACAACAACAGCAGACGGTTTACCATTTACAAGTCCTAAATTTGAATATGATTCTGCACCAAGCTCTACTCTTGCAATATCTTTAATTTTAACATTAGAACCGTCAGAGTTCGAGCGAATTATAATATTTTCAAATTCTTCAACATTATCCAATCTGCCTTGAGTTTTTAGGGTAATTTGCAAGGCACGCTTAGAATCTGTTGGCAGCTGACCCAATGCTCCAGCTGTTACTTGTGTATTTTGTGATGTAATTGCATTTTGTACTTCACTTGTTGAAATATTCAGACCTGCCATTTTTTGAGGATCAAGCCAAATTCGCATAGAATAATTGCCACCGCCAAATACGCTGACATCAGCAACACCCTCAACACGCTTTAACTCATCTTTAATGTATATAGAACCATAATTTGTAAGGTCAAGTTGAGTCCAATCGCCAGATTCCGGATAAAGGGTTAAAATTACAGCACCCGAACCTGATGATCGGCTGATAGCCGTAACACCTGTTCTTTGGACATCTTCGGGCAGTTGTGATTGAACCTGCTGAATCCTGTTTTGAACATTCATAAGGTTTATGTTTTTATCAGACCCGACTTTAAAATATAAAGTAAGCGAATAGCTACCATCATTTGAAGTTGATGTCATATATGTCAAGTCTTCAACACCATTTAGTTTATTTTCAAGTACCGTTGCAACGGAAGACTCGATGACCTCGGCACTTGCACCCTGATAAGAAGCGCTAACGCGAACTTGCGGAGGTGTTACATCGGGATAGCTTTCTTGTTTTAAACTTAAGATAGAAATAAGGCCTAAAATTACAATACAAACAGATATTACAAGAGCAAAACGAGGCTTTTGTATAAAAAAGAATAACTTTTCTTTGTCAAATATTTTTTTCATAAATTACTTTTCTTTTTTATTTATAATCTTTAACTTCTGACCTTCAGTTGCAATATTTTGCATACCTGACACAACAACTGTATCGTCAAGATTTAGTCCGCTATCCACCACCCAGTTATTGTTTATGTCATCTGAAACTTTTATGTTTGTTTTAACAGCTTTATTGCCTTTTACAGTCCACACATAATAGCCGCTCATAGCATCGCCTTTTGTGCAAGATTGCGGTATTGTGACGAATTTAACCTTTTTGGGCGCAACAAGCTCTACTTTCATATAATCACCCGGCATTAGCCAGCTTTTATCATTTTCAAATACTGCACGCATGGTAACAGAACCTGAATCTTTGTCGATTTTATTGTCAACAAAGTTTATTTTTCCCGTCTTATAGTACCAGCTGCCACCACCAAATTGAACGCGAACAACAACATCTTTAAACTTGTCGCTTGCCTTCAAAAGCTTAATAAAGTCATCGCTTTTTAAACTGAATGTTACATAAACAGGGCTTATGCTTGCAATATTAGCAAGTGAACCTGATGTGGGAGTAACATAGTTGCCTTCGGTAATATTAACCTTGCCTATTCTTCCGTCAATAGGTGATTTAATTGATGTATAGCTCAAATTCACACGTGCAAGTTCAAGCTGTTGTCTTGCAGCATCATAGAGCGCTTTGTTTTGGTTTCTTGTAGCAAGACTTTGATCAACATCCGAACGGCTTATTAAATCTTCTTTTATAAGCGCATTTGCGCGGTTAAGCTCTTGTTGAGCATTTTTTAAAAGTGCACTGTACTGATTAACCGTAGCTTGGGCATTATTAACTTCAATTTGGAATTCTCTCGGGTCAATTTGAAAAAGCAGTTGTCCTTTTTTAACAAAGTCACCTTCCGAAAAATACTTTTTAATAAGAAAGCCTGACACTCTTGCAATTAAATCAACCGAGTATTTAGCCTCGACTCGGCCTGTAGCTTCAGCAGAAACGTTAATTTCTTCAACATGCGGTGTATCAACTTCCACTTCTTTTGGCATCATCATAAGGCGTTTTTGAATCATTCCGCCAATAAAACCAGCCGTTTTATTATAGATAATGGGCACAATAATTATAAGCAATACCACAATAGCCCATTGTTTTCTGGTTAAATTAATTTTCACAATATTCTACTCCCCTAATGCCCATGCTAAAAAGCAGGGTTATCTAAGAGTATTGTAGAATATTTTATTTTATACTGTCAATCATATACATTAATTTATACACTGTTTAATTGGGATTTATACACCAAGAAATTTTAAATATGCATCCCTGCCTTGAGGAGTAGTAATATCGGTAAATAAATTGTATGAAGTTTCTATTTTTGATTGGACATATTGTGCAAATTTAGCCTGTTTATGCAATTTACACAACTGGGAAATAAGCCCAATTAAACGTGCAGCATCCTCACCGTTAATTATTTCAGGCATTGAGTATTTAAAATCAAGACCATTTGCAATATATGCCGGATACAACAAATCATCTATATTTGTCGAAATTGCATCCAAAAAAGATTTATTATCACAAACAGAATTTGGAATTTTTCCACATGCTATATCATGTCTAAGTGAAATTAATGCACCGCTTGCAACGCTTACAAGCATATCTTTTGTATCGGGATGTGTCTTAACGTAAGTCTCTAAAGCAGTTTTTAAGGTATGAGAATCTCTTACATCCGGCAGTATAAAGTTTGTACTATCTACAAAAGGATTATCAACAACTTCACCGTCATGTTCGCACATCCATTTTAATACATCAGTTACAAAGTTATCAGGTATGTATTCTATTTTATATTCATCTTTTTTAACAGAATTATCCGTTTCTACTTTTTTAACATCTTGAACATGATTCCAGCCGGCTTTTACGGCTTTTGAGAATTTTTCTTTTGCCCAGGAATTTTTCTTCCAGAATAATTTAAGGGCATCTTGTTGTGATACAGTCATTTTTTCAGAATCCGCATTCATAACGTTTTCATCTAAAGAAATGTTCAGTTTTTTAAAGAATTTAACCAAATATTTTTTTATACTTCTGCCCTCTTGCGTATTGTTCCAAGCATAAAACATTACTCTTTGCATAACAATTTTTTGCTTTGGGTTGTTTTCAAAATACTCTTTCTGTCTTTTAGACATAGCAAGAGTTTTTTCAGGATGTAATGCGTAATATTTGATTAAACCTTCTGAAATATGCTTTTTATGACTTTCGCTCAGCGGGCCGCGCGGTATATAAACAGGCTCCCCTTCTTGCTCTTGAGCCTTTCTGTCCATAGACTCCATTCTTTTTTGAGCCATTTGGGAAGTTAAACGCTCATTATATTCTTTATCTGAAAACTTAAGAACATGGGCATAGTCCCTATCCATTAAAGGAATATTAAATTTACCCAATGTATGGTATAAATCCGTACCTGCATATCTTTTTAAGTCATTTAATGAAAAACCTTCCGCCCAGTAAAGTTTTAAAAGCTGAAAAGCTAAGTCCTCATCTTTGTTAAAGTTTTCTTCCTGTCCTTGTTTAACCCTGCCTATAAAAGAGTCTTGGCGATAATCAATCTCGCTATCGGATAAAACTCCGCTAAATTCATCAAATAAAGATTTTGCCTCGTTCAAATCGTAGCATTCGTTAAGCATGGAGTATTTTTCTTTATGTACATCAATTAATGTTTTATTATCAGGATTACCGCTTTCAATAACTTCATGGGCCATATCCAAAACATTTGGCGGGAACTTTGAACCATCGCCCCTACCAAGACTTTCGAGGTTTTTTACACTTTGTTTTAAATCTAAACTGCTACCGCCGGTAAAACTAATGTAATGAGCAGATGTCGGCATAGCATAACTGTTTCTTAAATTACTTTTACTGTTATTGTTTGTCTTGTTATTTTTGTGCACAAAATTAGTGCCAATTAATGAATTTATAGAGTTTATTTTCATGTTGTTACCTACTTAGCTGTATTGCAAGATATATAAAGCGTCTAAATAAAATTATTTGCTAGTTTAAAATTTTTACCATAGAGTTATAGGCAACGTCAAGCACATAGTCCATGTCGTCTTTTTCAATAATCAACGGAGGGTTAAAATATATTACATCTCCCAACGGGCGAAGTATTACGCCTTTTTTAAGAGCTTCTTTGTATATTTGATAACCTATTCTCAATTTTGAATCAAAAGGTTCTTTTGTATCTTTATTTTTAACAAGCTCTATAGCGTTAATAAGACCAATAGAGCGTATATCGCCTACATTTTTATGTGCAGCAAATTTGTCTTTAATTGCATTGTTAAAATAAATAGCTTTCTGTTGTGCTTTTTCTATAATCTTTTCATCATCTAATATTTTTAAAACTTCACAAGCAGCTGCACAGGCCAAAGGATTACCACTGTATGTATGAGAATGCATAAATGCTTTACCTTCACTATAAGGAGCATAGAAGGCATCGAATATTTTTTTAGTAGTAACACAGAGCGCCATGGGCATATAACCACCGGTTAGACCTTTTGAAAGACACATAATATCAGGCGAAATTCCCGCATGATCACATGCAAACATTTTACCCGTTCTACCGTATCCCGTTGCAATTTCATCAGCAATTAAGTGGACGTTATACTTATCGCACAATGCGCGAAGTTTTTTTAAATAGATTGGAGGATAAATTTTCATACCTGCCGCAGCCTGCAACAAAGGTTCAATAACTATTGCGCAACACTCATTTCCCCATTTTTCAAAACTTTTCTGAGCAAATTCAATACACTTTGCTTCGCAATTTTTGCAATTTAGATTGTAAGGGCATCTGTAACAGTCAGGGCCTTGAATTCTAACAATATCAAGCAAAACAGGTTTATAAATTTCAGAGTACAAATCCACCCCGCCAACAGACAGTGCTCCGATTGTTTCGCCATGGTATGCATCGGATAACGCCATAAAACGCGTTTTTTGTGGGTTTCCTGTCTGATAATGATATTGAAAACTCATTTTCATGGCAGCTTCTATCGCAGAGGAGCCATTATCAGTAAAACAAAATTTTTCAAGCCCTTTAGGTAAGACTTTGTGTAAATTTTCACACAGCTCTATTGCTTTTGGATGGGAAAAATTTGCGAATATAACATGCTCAAGCGTATCCAGTTGATTTTTAACTGCTAGAGAAATTCTCTTGTTACAATGCCCCAAAAGATTGCACCACCAGGAACTTACAACATCAATATATTTTTTATCATCCAAAGAATAAAGATTAACACCTTCACCTTTTTTAATAATAATAGGCTTTAACTCCTCGTAATCTTTCATCTGAGAACACGGGTGCCAAACATATTTTAAATCTTTTTCAATAAGTTCTTCATTTAGTGTATGCATAATATTTCTCCTTAAGATAAAATTATTATATAACTTCAAAGGATATAGAGGAAAAAATTATGAGCTTACCAGCAAAAATTTTAACAATACAATTTTGTCCAAAATTAGGGGATAAAATGTCCAACTGTAACAAAATAGGGCAAATGATTTGCGATAATTCAAAAGAAGGGCTGGATCTTGTTATACTGCCTGAATTTTTCTCAACAGGGATAGATGACAGAAGTTTTGTATCTCAACCCGAAGAAGAAAGTTGCTCCGGTGTTTTGGGGTATTTCTCGCAACTGGCAAAACAGTTTAGAACAAATATAATCTGTGGAACAGTAATAGAAAAAGCGAAAGACAACAAGTTGTACAACACATCCTATGCATTTGATAGAAAAGGGGCAATAGTTGGAAAATACAGAAAAATACACCTCTATAACTATTTGGGCGGCAACGAAGGTAACACCATAAACCCAGGTGATACGCCCGTTGTGGTAAATTTTGACTTTGCACGTGTGGGGATTAGCGTTTGTTTTGATATAAGATATCCCCTTTTATATAAAAATCTGATTAAAATGGGCGCAGAAATTATTGTTTCACCCTCAGCATGGTGCACATTAAGCAAATCGAACAAAGAAGATATAGCAGACTTTATAAATTGTTGGAGGGCGCTAAATATTGCTCGCGCAGCAGAAAGTTTAGTATATTTTATAACCTCAAATCTAATTGGCACAAGTAATCCATACCTGTATTCAATAGGAAATTCAATGATAACAAGTCCCATGGGTAAAATTATAGCAAACGGACAAAACAGCGAATGTGCAATCTTTGAAAAAATAGACCTTTCAGTAGTCAGAAAACTTAAAAAAGAATACCCGATTTACAACATAGACTGACGTTTATTTTGTATCAAGGATGAAACAAAAGCGGCTACGATAAAAGCAAGCCCCAAAAACCCTGTTACAACCTCAGGCACTTCATGTATTGCAGAATATAGCATGATTGCACTTAATGCACCAATAGCCCAATGTGCACCATGTTCAAGGTAAATGTATTGATTTAGAGTTTTCTTCTCAACAAGCATGATTGTGAGCGAACGCACAAACATTGCACCGATAGACAGACCTATTGTAATAATCAAAATATCTTTACTTAGCGCAAAAGCACCTAAAACGCCGTCAAGCGAAAAAGATGCATCAATTAACTCAAGGTATAAAAATCCGGCAAAACAACTACTTTTAAGGCCAAGTCCACTTGGTTCGACTGAACACTGTGTTTTTTCTGCTCGTTTTTCAAGCAAATGTGTAAAGCCGTCAATCAGAAGATAAATAACAACACCCCAAATTCCGGCAATTACAACATTTAACCTAGTACCTTCGGGCAAGAAATTCTGCATTATATAAAGAGCTAAAAGAGTTAAGACAATTTGTATTCCTTTGAAATCACCCAATGAAACAAACTTTTGTTCAAGGGGCTTTAGCCAATGAACCTCTTTTTGTGAATTAAAAAAGTACGAAAAGAAAAGCATCATTAAAAAAGTGCCGCCAAAAGTAATAATCGGAGGATGCGAAATATGTAAATAGTGTGCATACTTGTCTGCATCAGTCAAAGCCATATTAGCAACTTGCAACAAGCCTAAATTTGAAAAAATTGAAACCACAAGTATTGGGAATAAAAAACGCATTCCAAAAACAGCAATTATTATACCCCAGGTCAAAAATCTATGCTGCCACTTAGGAGACATTTTTTCAAGCCTTGCAGCGTTTACAACCGCATTATCAAAAGAGAGGCTTACTTCAAGCACGCTTAATACAAGTACAATAAAAACACAAGACAAACCGCTTGAAACATGGGCATGCTCACCCCAAAAATATGCAAGAGCTAAACCTAAGACTGTTACTATATAAGAACCGGTAAAATATTTTATCATTTCCGTAAATAAATTCTAAAAATGGGCCCGGAGGGATTCGAACCCACGACCAAGGGATTATGAGTCCCCTGCGCTACCGCTGCGCCACAGGCCCGTGACGACTTTAAATATTTGATTTTCATACGGGCTTGCGGTAGCTGCGCTACCTTCCCTCTCGAAAAACGTGACATTTAGTCACCTTTTTCTCGGCAGAGTGCCACAGGCCCGTGACGACTTTAAATATTTGATTTTCAACTACACTATTAAAACATTAACAGAATAAACGGTCAAGCATATTTAAACTAATCAGTAATATAGCCCGCAATCGCAGTTTTTGCGGCCACATAAGGAGAAGCTAGATATATAAAACCTTTGGTATTGCCCATTCTACCTTGGAAGTTACGATTTTGAGTAGCAAGACAAACTTCACCATCGCCCAATATACCGCCATGAACGCCAACGCATGGGCCACAGCCTGCTGGCAAAAATGTTGCACCGGCCTCTACAAAAGTTTCAATCAGCCCTTCTTTAACAGCTTGCAAATAAATTTTAGGAGAAGCGGGAACTATTATCATTCTAACATCAGGATGTTTTTTCTTGCCTTTTAGGACATTTGCAACAGTGCGCAAATCCTCAATTCTGCCATTAGTACAAGTTCCGACAAAAACCTGATTAACTTTAATACTATTTAAATCTTTTGCAAACTTAACGTTATCAACAGTATGAGGGCATGAAACACAAGGCTCAATTTGTGATGCATCAATTTCGATAACTCTTTCATACTGGGCATCATCATCCATTTTAACTTCTTGGAATTTGTCTTCACGACCATTATCCTTTAAAAATTCATATGTTTTTTCATCAGTCTCAAAAAGTCCTGCCTTAGCACCTGCTTCAACCGCCATGTTCGCAAGAGTAAAACGCTCTGACATTGACATATTCTTAATAGTATCACCGCAAAATTCTAAAGCTCTGTATGTTGCACCATCGGCACCTATTTTACCTATTAAATAAAGCATTAAGTCTTTAGAACAAACATTTGGTTTGAATTTTCCGTTAACAGCAATTTTAAAAGAGTGCGGAACTTTTAACCAAGTTTTACCAAGTGCAAAAGCAACAGCAATATCAGTTGAGCCCATACCTGTTGCAAAAGCACCAAGAGCACCTGAAGTACAGGTATGAGAATCTGCGCCGACAAGAATTTCAAAAGGATTAACAAAACTTTCAACAAGTCTTTGATGACATACGCCTTCACCAATATCAGAAAGTATCGCGCCATATTCTTTTGCAAATTCTCTTATTACAAGATGTGAATTTGAAAGCTCTTTTCTTGGACTTGGCGCTGCATGATCAATAAACAAAATTGTTCTTTTAGGATTTGCAAGTCTGTCTTTACCAAGTTTTTTAAATTCTTGAATAGTTAAAGGGCCTGTACCATCTTGCACAGCAGCAACGTCTACACGAGCAATAACAAGCTCCCCGGGGGAAACAATCTTATCACAATGTTTAGAAATAATCTTTTGTGCAAGTGTCAAACCGGACATAATAACCCTCCATAAACTATATGATAATTATATTTAAAAAAATAATTTTGTAAATTCTTTGCTTGCAGCACTTAAAAATGCTAGAATAATTCAATTATACGGTTGATACCATATTTGCAATTTTTAGAGATAATAAAACCAAGTTGGAGAAAAGAAAATATGGATTTTGCAGCAATAATAGGAACGTTTTTAGGTTTTGCCTTTATTTTGGCAGGCATGATACTTGAAGGCGGTAACATTGGTCAAATTTTACAGATAACAGCAGCTTTTATTGTAATAGGCGGTACATCCGGAGCTGTGTTTTTAAGTTTCCCTATTGCAGACTTTAAAATTGCTTTTTCGCTGTTAAAAACAGTTTATTTTAACGAAGTGCCGACTATGAATAAACTAATAGCTGAAATAGTTGACAGCAGCCAAAAAGCAAGAAAAGAAGGTGTAATTATTTTAGAAAAAGAAGCAAAAAAAGCATCAGACCCGCTTTTGGCACTTGGGCTTGAGGCTGTGGCTGACGGCGCAGATCCTTCTCTTGTCAGAGAAATGATGGAAAATCAGCTTGCAAGATTAGAAGATAAAGTCCAAACGGGTGCCAAAGTATACGAATCAGCAGGCGGTTATGCCCCTACACTTGGTATCATCGGCGCTGTTATGGGTCTAATTCAGGTTATGCAAAACCTCTCAGACCCATCTAAACTTGGTGCAGGTATTGCGGTTGCATTTGTTGCAACAATTTACGGTTTGTTCCTTGCAAACCTTATTACAATACCTTATTCAACACGTATTAAACAAAAATATCAAAAAATATTTGTAGCAAAAGAAATAATTATATCAGGTGTTTTATCTATACAAGCAGGCGAAAGCCCTGCGCTGATAGAACGTAAACTTGAAACATATTTGCTTGATAATAAAAAAGCTGCAAAAAAAGAGGATAAAGCTCAATAATGGCAAAAAGAAAAAAACATGAAGATCATGAAAATTTAGAGCGTTGGCTTGTATCATACGCCGATTTTATGACTCTGCTTTTTGCGACTTTTGTTGTATTATATGCGCTTTCACAAGTTGATATGTCCGATTTTTCAAAACTTGAGGAAGCACTAAGGAAAGCCTTTCAGTCAAATATGTTTGACGGACAAGAAAGCATATTGGAAAGCTCTGACTCGATTTTTGAAGGATATAATGGAGCAACGAACCCCGTTATGCTTGAATATTTAAGCCCAAAATACGAGGAAGATTCTTATCAAGACATAAAAGAAACACTTGACGAAATGAAACTTGATGGCGTAAAAGCCGAAATTGACGGCAGGGGCTTGGTTATAAAACTTGCAGATAACGCACTAACCTTTAAATCAGGTTCGGCAGAAATGTCACCTGATTCTCTTGTGCCGCTTGATACAGTTGCAAAACTCATAAAAGAACGTTTTGCAATTCATATAATAAGAGTCGAAGGTCACACAGACTCTGACCCTGTCAGCAGTCCTAAGTATCCTTCAAACTGGGAATTATCCAGCGCAAGAGCATCAACCGTTGTAAGGCATCTAATAGACAATTACAAATTCAATCCTGCAATTTTTATAGCATCGGGCTATGCAGATACCGTCCCTGTTGCGCAAGGAAACTCACAAAGCGCAAAACAAAAGAACAGACGTGTTGAAATTGTTATTCTTAAAAATAAATACAGGAATATAGACTCAAAAAATATGGAAACGCTCAAAAGCTTGGGTAACAAAAAAACTGCAACAGTATCCGAAGCGGCACGAAAATTGACTAACGAAGATGAAAAGCTTATGGAAAATGTTATAGATTTTAGGCAAACATATAAAAATGAAACAAACAGAATCGAAAAAATTAACGAAGATATAAACGTTAATAAAATGCAGCAAAGACCTGATTTCTTGGAGTAATAAATGGGCGACAAAAATCTTGAGTACTTTGTAATATTCGGAGGTGGCGGTATTAGGGGCATAAGTTACATTGGTGCATATAGCGCACTAATGGATTCAAATGTCAAAATAACCGGCTATGCCGGCTCCTCCGTAGGTTCAATTTTTGCAACATTGTGCGCAGTCGGCTGCAAAATTGAAGATATAAAAAATTTCTTTTTAGGAGCTAATATAGAACTTTTCAAAGACATAAATTTTAATTTTACAAACCAAATAGCCCTGTCAAAAGGTGACGTATTTCTTGAATGGATTAGAGATAAAATTGAGTCACAATTTTACAAACAAGCATATAAAAAGGGGCATATGCCGCCTGTACGGTTCAAAGACCTGCAAAATGACTTAATAATTTACTCAACAGATTTAACAAACAATAAATATAAAGAATTTTCAAAAAATTGCACTCCTGAGGCCGAAGTTGCTATGGCAGTCAGAGCATCTGTAAGTATGCCCGGACTTTTTTCACCTCTTGAAATAGAAAAAAACATGATTGTAGATGGTGACCTTATGAAAAGTTGGCCATTATGGCGATTAAGCAAAACCATAAGCGAAAAGAAAGAAAGAATTCTCGAATTCAGGCTAGAAGATTCAAAAGGAGTTAGAAAAATTGACAATGCACTAGGCTATATAAATGCAGTCTATAATACAATTTCAGGGTTTGCAACAGACTATATAATAGATTTATACAGCAAAAAAGACAAGTTTGATTACATAAAAATAGATACTGACGGCATATGTGTTGTAGACATGCTTGTTTCTGAAGTCGAAAAAGAAATGATGATAGAAACAGGATACAAAACAACATTAAACTATTTTCAAAATATTTTACCCGAAAAAAGACGCAAATTATTTGAGATATATTATATGATATACACTTATTTAGTAAAATTTAAAAAAGAATTTGATTCCAACAAAATTAAAAATGCATACTTAGTACTTTGTGAGCTTTTCTCGTATCTTTGCGAGCAAGAAAGATGCATTGACAGCGCAATATACAATAAACTGGTCGAATTCAAAAAAATATTTCAAAACAATATGAGAGAAAAAACAAAACTATTTATAACAAAAGATTATACAATTTTAAACAAACATATTGTTGAAAAAAATATGAACGAAACAGCAAAAAGCATTATGCTAAAAACAGTTGAGATTAAAGATTAAAAATACAATCTACAAGATCATCCTCAAAAGCCTTTAACATGCTAGGACTTTTTGAAAAGCACTGTATTATAATCGCAAAAACAGTTTCTTTATCTTTTTTTGTTTTTACAACACCAGCTAAAGAGCTTAACCCGTTATGAGTACCTGTCTTTGCCCAAATAGTACCTTTAAGGTAACGCAACCTTTTTTTAAGCGTACCCTCGTCAGCTCCTTCCATATATTTACGAATATCTGTATTTTTATCCAAATACACAAGAGCCTGTGCAAGCCATTTTGTGCTTGCGGCATTGTACCTTGAAACACCGCTGCCATCAACAATTTTTACATAATTCATATCAAGTCCGGCGTTTTTATAATAGTCATTAAACATCAATATACCATTTTTTGTTGTACCAAGGCTCAAGCCTTGCACTTTTGGTTTAATGTTGTTTTTTTTAGCATATTTTTGAGCAGCTACTCTGAATAAAACTTCAGCAGAAAAATTATCTGAATATTTTAGAATTGGAACAGATATATCTTCAATATCATGCGATACTGAAACGATTTTTTTTGCACCTTCTGGGGTTTGCTTGAAATACAGTTTGTTAAAATAAGGGATGGAATACTTACCAAACGCTTCTTCAAGTCTTGAAATAAATAAATATTTAGGATTAACAACAGGAAGCCGCAAAACAGTATCGTCAGCTATAGTGCCTCTTAAAGTTATTACATTTTGCATTGCGGAATAGTCTTTAACAATATCAATATCGGTATTGTCAGAAATCTGCAACTGATTAATAAAAGAAAACCGATATTTATCGTCTTGAACAATGTTAACGGAATCGCGGTAAGGAGAAATAATTAACCTAACCTGAACCTTGTTAGCATCGACAATATATGGGCTAACAGGTGCAATGTTTGGCCAAAAATCATCAACACACCAGCCATCCGGATATGGTGTTGTGCTAATAATTGTATCATCTATATAAATATATTTGATATTATTAAACTTAATACTTTTTTTAAGTTTTTGGACAAGGTCAAATAAATCTTCTTTACCCAAGAGCGGATCTGCACCAAGTTTTAAGTACAAATTGCCGCCGTAGGTATAAAATGCTGTTTCAAATTTATAATCATTACCCAAAGTATTAAGTGCACTTGCAAATGTAAAAAGCTTTAGCACAGAAGCAGTATTGAGCATTTTATTTTCATTTTTTGAATACAATGTCTTTGAGGAAGAATTATCCAACACAGTAATTGAAACAGTTGAAGAACCGTCTAAATCTTGTTGGGCTATAACTTTAGCGAAGTCATATGAAAAAATTGCAGCATTCGATGGGCAAAAAGATAAAAACGCAAATGAAATAAATAGAAATAGTTTTTTTAACATTCTACCTCGCAAGCAAAATATTCTTTAACAACAAATCCAAAATTATCAACTTTTCGATTTGAAAGATTTGGAAATGCATTTCTCACACTGTTAACATTATCTGTATCAATTTCACTATAAATAAATCCTGTTTTTTCATCAAGTTTTGATACAAAATCGCCCATGGGTGCTACTAGAGATGAACAACCCGAATTATAAACGCCGTCTTTTATTTCGCCACACTGTGAAAGTGCCAAAAAATAAGATTGATTTTCAATAGCACGAGAAGCAGCCATTTTAGAATATTGCTCACTTCGACTCATTGGCCAAGCTGAAAGATTAATCATTAAATGTGGGGGATTATCTAAATTTATATAACTTCTAAAAAGTTCAGGAAATCTGATATCATAACAAATTGAAACACCGATTCTAAGGCCTTCTATCTCAAAAACACAAGGGTTAGTACCGCAATTTAGGACACCTTCACCGTCAGGAGTGTATAGATGAATTTTATCGTAATAGCCAAGCACACTGCCATTGCGCAAAATCACAGGCATAGAGTTCTTTAACACTCCGTTATCATTTCTGATATACGAACCGCCAAAAACATTAATGCTGAATTTTTTAGCCAAACTTACCAAAAAATCAAGAGTTTTAACATCGTTTGCAAAATCCTCAAAACAAGGCGGATACCAACCGACTGACCACACTTCAGGCAAAAACAGAAAATCAGGTTCTAAATTTTTACCAACAATAAGCTCGTCTATATAATTTTCTAAATTTTCAAAATTTATTTGCTGATTTGCAATAATCGAGGGTATTTGCAGAGCTAAAATGCTTTTTTTCATCTAAAGCTCCTCTGGTGAAGATATTTTACCCAAGACTGCACTTGCAGCAGCAACAGCGGGAGATGCCAAATACACTTCACTTTCAGGGTGTCCCATTCTGCCGACAAAGTTCCTGTTTGTAGTTGAAATTGCCCTCTCTCCTTTGGCTAAAATGCCGCAGTGACCGCCTAAACATGGGCCACAAGTAGGAGTAGAAACAGCCCCGCCTGCTTTTATAATGTTTTCAATATACCCCAATTTCATTGCTTCAAGATAAATTTCTTGAGTTCCTGGGAAAACAATTAAGCGCACATCGGGGTGTACTTTTTTGCCTTCAAGTACCTCAGATGCTGCTTTTAAGTCGCTTAATCTACCGTTTGTGCAGCTTCCGATTACTGCCTGATCTATTTTTATGTTACCAATTTTAGATATTGGACATGTATTTTCAGGCAAATGAGGCTTTGCAACAGTAGGCTCGATTTCAGATACGTCATATCTTAAAATACGCTCGTAATTAGCATCGTCATCACTTCTATAAAAAACAGGCTCTCTTAAGCTTCTTCCTTTTAAGAATTCTTTTGTAATTTCATCGGGCGCTATAATTCCATTTTTGGCACCGGCTTCAATCGCCATATTGCAAATGGTAAATCTGCCATCCATAGGCATATTTTCTATGACTTCTCCGCCAATTTCAAGAGTTTTATACAAGGCTCCGTCAACTCCAATATCGCCAATTAAATGCAATATTAAATCTTTTGCACTAACCCATTTATTAAGCTTGCCGTAAAATTCAACTTTAATAGCGGATGGCACCTTAAACCACGTTTCGCCCGAAGCCATAGTGCAACCTAAATCAGTTGAACCGACACCTGTTGAAAAAGCACCCAAAGCACCATAAGTACAGGTGTGAGAGTCTGCACCTATTATTAAATCGCCCGCAGTAACAATACCTTTATCAGGCAAAAGTGCATGTTCTATGCCCATTCTGCCAACTTCAAAGTAGTTTGTGAGTTTTTGCTCTTTTGAAAAATCCCTTACAATTTTTGCCTGTTGTGCCGATTTTATGTCTTTATTCGGGACAAAATGATCGGGCACAAGAACAACTCGACTGGGGTCAAAAACATTATTGACACCGATTTTTCTAAACTCTTGTATAGCAATAGGTCCTGTAATGTCATTTGCAAGAGTAATATCAACTTTTGCACTTATAAGTTCGCCGGCTTGGACAAATTCCTTGCCGCAATGAGCAGCAAAAATTTTTTCTGTTATTGTCATCGGGTGCTTCATATATTCACCTATTTTTTACCTGCCTGTTTTGCTTTAATATCCAATATAGATTTGTGCGCCATAATATACATTGCGCACGTTTTTGAACCAGTCATATACCACGCGCACCTTTCTTGTGCACAAACTATAGGCTGTTCGTTTCCCGCCGACATAAGCGGACAAATTGGTATTGAAGATGCCATATAATCCTCTTTCTATCTCATGCTTTTTTCTAATTCAATAGACTGTTTAATCATATTGCAATTAGTTTCATCACAGTGTTTTTCTTGCTCTTTATAAATTCTTGTACGATTAATTACTTCATCAAAATCAATTTTGTGTGCATCAAAGTCAGGACCATCAACACAAGCAAATTTAACTTCTCCACCAACCGTAACACGACATGCACCGCACATACCCGTACCATCAACCATAATTGGGTTCATTGAAGCTTCCGTTTTAATTCCTTTGTCTCTTGTAAGGTCGGCAACAGCTTTCATCATAGGCATAGGACCAACCGCAATAGCATAATTAACCTTTTCTTTATTCATAATATCTTGCATAACGCCCGTTACAAAGCCTTTTGTACCCAGCGAGCCGTCATCTGTTGTAATGAATAATTCGCTGCAAGCATTTTTCATTTTGTCTTGCCAGAAAATAAGGTCTTTGTTTCTTGCGCCCATAATCATATAGACTTTATTGCCAGCATCTTTAAATGCTTTTGCAATAAGATAACAAGGTGCTGCACCGTATCCGCCCGCAAGACAAACAACTGTACCGTATTTTTCAATATGTGTAGGAACACCCAACGGGCCTACAATATCTTCAATTTCATCACCTACTTCAAGTTTTGAAAGTTTCTTTGTAGTGTAGCCTACTGCCATATATACAATAGTCAATTCTTCTGTTTCTCTGTTATAATCGGCTATTGTCAAAGGAATTCTTTCGGAATTTTTATCCGTTCTTAAAATTATAAACTGTCCCGCTTTTGCGTTTTTTGTAATAAAAGGAGCTTTAATTCTTATTTCGTATTGATTTTGACAAAGTTCTTTTTTGTATAAAATTTTATATCCCACTTTAACCTCCATTAACATACTTTCAACAATTCTATAATACAACATAAATAAAAAAAGCGGAAATATTTAAATATTTCCGCAAAAAATTTACATGGGTATGTTTATGCAGGTATAAACATCATCGCTGCACTTAATGTAGCATCTAAAAGACGCGCGTAGTCAATATCAGGCCCTGAAGATTCTTTGCCCAAAATACCATTTAGGTTTGAATAATAAGAATTTGAAAGATTAGAAAGTCCTTGACTTGTGCTAAGTGTATTTAAGATATTTGAAAGCATTTGTTGTCTGTAATTATTTAGATAGTTAAGATATTCATACCTGTTTGCAAGCTCATTATTAACTAAATCTTGCCTGTATGTTTGAACATCTTGAGAAAGAGCAGAAACAGCTTCTGCTCTACTATCTTCAATATCTGACAAATTATCCATAAACACAGAATTATCCAAATTGCCAAAACGTGACGCAATGTCGTTTTGCAAGTCTTGCAACATTGGTTCATACACGTTATTAATATCTTCAACCCCTTTGTTAATGTAAGCCTGAACCTGATTATCGAACTTACGTTGAGTATCAGCATCAAAAACATTTAACTCGGGCAGGTTAAGTGCAAATTGTTCTCCTGCATAATTAAATGCCTGTTCTTCGCTGTCATCCATGTTGTAATAACCGGTTGTGCCTCTGTCGGTAATGTTTATACCAGCCTTGTCTTGTCCGTTTACTTTAATACTTGATGACGGATTGTAATAAACAGATTTACTTGATTTTGACATGATTTTAACCTTTCTGTTTTTAAGAAAGGTCAAAAAAATAAGCGATACATTTATTATAAAAGAATATCAATAAATAAAAAACACCTAAAATACTTGAGTACAAAAAACGGCGGGTTGCCCCGCCGTTAAGTGTTGCATATCAAATTATTCTTTTGTGTATTCTGCATCGATTACATCATCAGAATTGTTTTGCGAACTGTTTTGTTCCTGATTTTGATTATCACCTGATTGAGCTTGTTCGCCTTCTTTTTGAACTTGAGCGTAAGCTGCTTGAGAGATAGCATACATTGTTTGTTGAAGTTCTTCGGAAAGTTTTTTAATTTCATCATGTGCTTTATTTTCATCAAGCGCTTTTTTAAGAGCTTCTTTTTGTTCTTCAAGTTTTGTTTTATCAGAATCAGAGATTTTACCTTCAAAATCTTTAACAATTCTGTCTGCTGCACCGATTAAAGATTGAGCATTGTTTTTAGTTTCTGCTTCTTCTTTTTTCTTTTTATCATCTTCAGCGTTAGATTCGGCTTCTTTAACCATTCTGTCAATATCTTGTTCAGAAAGGTTTGAAGAGTTTGTGATTGTGATTTTTTGTTCTTTATTTGTTGCTTTATCTTTAGCTGTAACATTTACGATACCGTTAGCATCAATATCAAATGTAACTTCGATTTGAGGCATACCTTTCATAGCCGGCGGAATACCATCTAGACGGAACATGCCAAGTGATTTGTTATCGCCTGCCATTGGTCTTTCACCTTGAAGAACGTGAATGTCAACCGCTGTTTGGTTATCATCCGCAGTTGAGAATACTTGAGATTTTGAAACAGGGATTGTAGTGTTACGAGGTACAAGAGGTGTCATAACACCACCAAGCGTTTCAATACCCAATGTCAAAGGTGTAACATCAAGAAGTACGATATCTTTTACTTCACCTGCCAATACACCCGCTTGAACTGCCGCACCAAC
>CALUYC010000055.1 GCA_944324895.1 Candidatus Gastranaerophilales bacterium | reverse complement strand
CCATTTTTAGTCGACACCCGCCATAAATCTTATTAGTCTTTACTTTGCTTGGCGATACAAAAGAGTTATTGAAAGCTGCAAGCTTGAAATTTACTCTTTTGGATACCCGAAGGGTGCACCCGCCATAAAGCTTATTCAATACTTAATATATTTCAAACAAAAACATAATTCAAGATTTTTGATATAATAATCAAATGAACACTTTTAGCGCAAAATTTGACACCACACAAGTGCAAGAATACAAAAAAATTTTGGAAAAAGAAAATGCAACTTTTTCAACTCCGCAATACATGTATTTTCAAGCTCGCGGCGAAGGTTTTACCGCTTCTTTTTACAATAGCGGAAAATTCGTAATTCAAGGCAAAAACACAGATATAATCATCTCAAAATATTTTGGAGAAAACCCAAATCCAAAAGAAAACATTTTAAATATCCCATACCCGCACATAGGAATTGATGAATCCGGGAAAGGAGATTTCTTTGGCCCGCTTGTAATTGCAGGGGTATATTTAACTCAAGAAAACGCCAAAGAACTTGAAAAAATTGGAGTTTGTGACTCTAAAAAATTAACCGACAAAAAAATCCTCGAACTTGAAAAACAAATAAAAACAATGTCTGTTTTTGAAGTCATTACAATAAACCCAAAAAAATATAACGAACTTTATTCAAGCTTTAAAAACCTGAACAGACTGCTTGCTTGGGGGCATGCTACGGTATTAGAAAATCTTTTAGGAAAAAGTAGTGCAAAAATTGCTATTTCAGACCAATTTGCAGCAAATGAAAATGTAATTTTATCGGCACTAAAGGAAAAAGGTAAAACAATAAAGCTAATCCAACAAACAAAAGCTGAAGCAGACACTGCAGTTGCAGCAGCGTCGATTTTAGCGCGTGCCGAATTTGTAAAAAAGATTTCAAAGCTTTCTTATGATTATGAAATAAATTTTAAAAAAGGTTGCAATGAGGAAGTTTTAGCTCAAGCAAAAGAAATAGCCCGAAAATTTGGCAAAGAAGAACTAAAAAACATTGCAAAAATACACTTTAAGACGTATGAGAGTGTATAAATTCTTTTATTTTATCCAAATTTTCTACACTGTCCGATTCTATGTAAAACCTTAAAAGCGGCTCTGTGCCAGACGGACGCATTAAAACCCAGTTTAGCTTTTCTTCGCCTAAGTAAAATTTTGCACCATCAATTTTTAAAACATCATAAATATGCAGCCCGGCTATATCAAACATTTGTAAAAACTTTTGTTGCAAAGTGTACATTTGGTCTTTGTTTTCAAGTTTTACATCTACTCTGTCACAATAAAAATTAACTCCGGCAAATTCTAAAAGCTCCTCGCGCAGGCGATAAAGCGGTTTTTGCAGTTTAGACACCATCTCTAATATTAAAAGATTAGCATAAATTCCGTCTTTTTCAGGTATATGATTTCCAATCGATAAACCTCCTGAGTCCTCTCCTGCAAGGATTGTTTCACTCTCGCGCATTTTTTCACTCAACCATTTAAATCCTACGGGAGTTGTTATTGTTTCAACATTTAATTTTTCGGCAACAACATCTACAAGAGCGCTAACCCCAACTGTTTTAATCATTTTACCTTTTGCATTTTTATTTTCAACAAGATATTTTAACAAAATTGCAAGTATCTCGTTTGGCGAAACCCACTGTCCGTTTTCGTCAATTACTCCGTATCTGTCAGCATCTCCGTCATTTGCAAAAGTAAGCATGCCTGTTTTTTTATGTTTCATAAACTTTTCTTTAGGCTCAGGCAAAAACCCACCAAAGTTAGGGTCATAGTAGTTATTAACAATTTCAAAATTTATATCATGCCTTTTTAAAATCTCATCAAAAGTACCTATTGAAGCACTAAATAGCCCGTCAAATATAAATTTCACATTAGCTTTTTTTATTGTTTCAAAATCAATTAAATTTTTTATATGCGAAAAATAAACCTCTCTAAAATCTGAATTAATAAGCCCGCCCTTAATTTCAGATGCAGGAGCTTTATAATTTTCTTCAATATTTTTAACAATTTCATCGGTTATTTGCTTTGTTGCAGGCCCGCCATAGTTTGGTATAAATTTCATTCCCAAATAAATTTTAGGATTATGCGAAGCGGTAAACATAATTGCACCCGCAGAGTTTTTAGCAACAGTTGCGGCATATGCCACAACAGGTGTAGGACAAACACAGTTAGAGAGCATAACATCGTAACCGGACTCAATAAGTATATTTGAACAAAAATGTGCGAACTCGTCTGCCATAAATCTGGGATCATATGCAATTAAAACAGATTTTTTATCTGACACAAAGTCTTTTAAATATTTTATTATTCCATGGGTAATTTTTTCTACATTCTCAAATGTAAAATCACGTGCGATAATTCCCCTAAAACCGTCTGTACCGAATTCGATTTTTTTTGTTGCCATATTAATTCCAATCATAATAAAATAATTATATGAACAATTCTATCAAAAAAATACTTTTTTTAGGACCAAAGGGAACATATAGCCAGTTTGCCTGTGAAAAATTCAAGGAAAAACTTAGTTTAAATCAAGAATTTGAGGCTGTTTCAACTATCACAAAAATCATTGACATCATAGATTGCGACCCAAATTTGGCTGCGGTTTTGCCTATTGAAAATTCTATTGAAGGCATTGTAAGAGCTACACTTGACGGACTTTTTAGCGCAAAAAACGGTGTAAAAATTCAAGCACAAACACAAATTCCTATTCAAAATTGCCTTATTTCTTATTCTAAAAAAGAAGATATAACTCATATTGTTTCGCACCCGCAGCCGCTTTCACAGTGTCAAAACTATATAAGTGCAAATTTTTCAAAAGATATTATTCTTGAAGGCGCATCATCAACAGCTGCAGCTACAATGTCACTAAAGGAAAGGGGGCAGGGCTGGGCATCTATTGGAAATGAATTTTGTGCCAAAATGCTTGATATACCTGTTTTAGAAAAAAATATTAACGATAATAAAGACAATCAAACACGCTTTGTTCTTGTTTCAAGAGCTGATTTTAATTTCCAAAACAAAATAAGAACATCTCTTGTTTTTTCAACAAAACAAGAACCCGGGGCGCTTGCTTGCGCGCTTGAAGTTTTTAAAAAATACAATGTTAATTTAATATACATTGAAAGTCGCCCATCTAAAAGGGTTTTGGGCGAATACAACTTTTTTGCCGATATTGATAAAAGCATTGATGATTTAAACGATGTTTTAAAAGATTTAGAAAAAGCTACCCAATACTATAAAATTTTAGGCAGCTATCCTGTTGTATAGCACACTTAAAAAACTATTCAAAAAAATTTTTTATAGGGATATCAAAATATTCTGCCAATTCAATTAATTTTTTTAAGCTGATATATCTTTCAAACCTTTCAACGTGACCAATAAATTTACTGTTGACATCCAATATCTCAGATAATTTTTCCTGAGATATATTGTTGGCAAGCCTGTATTTTCGTACATTCTTACCTATTGTTTTATATACCTGTTCTTGCAAACTTGACATAATAAAGTATTTTAATTACTATGCTATATAAGCACCACTACTATATAAGCACCATTGAGAATAATTTATTGGTAAATAAAATGAAAAAGATTTTAAAAATTGAACTAACAGCCTATGAAAATTATCTGATACCAAAAATTTATTTTTTTGGGCTTACCCATAAATTTCGTAAACTAAAATTAGTACAAACATCTGTGTTCCCTTGGGAAAAAGTATTCAGGGATTATTTCAGTAAGAACAATATTGAACAAAAAGTTAAAAATTTAAAAGAAGGTATGGATGAAATATCCTGTGAATATGTTGACCATTTTATAAAACTTTTTGATTTTATTGAAAAACCTTGTTTTAAGGGGATATGGACAGAGTATGATAAAAAATTAGAAAAAGAGTGCAAAAAATTTAAAAAAACATTTAAACAACCCTTTGAAAAATTATTAGAAATAAACCCTTTTTACTATTTACAAATATACGGGTTAAAAGACCTTAATAAAAGTACTCTTAAAAATATGGACGGGAAGATAATAG
>CALUYC010000054.1 GCA_944324895.1 Candidatus Gastranaerophilales bacterium | reverse complement strand
TAACAGAAGACGATATTATGGCAGCTGTTGAATTTGCACAAGTTGAAATAAGAAAACAATGCGACGCTCAACTTGAATTTGCACGTGCTTGCGGTGTTGAAAGAGAAAACTTTGTAAATCCTTATGATACATCAGAATTAGCACAAATCATTAAAGACAACACTTACGATATGATTGTTGACGCTTATCATAATTTTGACAGGGAATACAGACAAAACAAACTTGAAGAAGCTAAAAACATTGTAAAAGAAAAAATCGAAGCATTGCCTGAAGATCACGCAATCAAAACTATGATGGAAGAAACAGGCATTGACTTTGTTGCAGAAGAATTTAAAGCATTAGAAAAGAAAATAATGCGTGCAATGATTAAAGATGAAGGTGTTCGTGCCGACGGCAGAAAAATTACCGACGTTCGCCCGATTTGGTGTGAAGTTGGCGTTATACCCCGTGCTCATGGTTCTGCGGTATTTACAAGAGGTCAAACACAAATTCTTTCTTGCGCAACTCTTGCAGGCCCGAATATGGCTCAAGAGCTTGACGGCGTTGACCCTCTTCTTAAAAAATCATATATGCACAAATACATTTTCCCAGGCTTCTCTGTTGGTGAAGTTAAACCCTTAAGAGGCCCCGGACGCCGTGAAGTAGGACACGGCAACTTGGCTGAACGTGCTAATGTTCCCGCACTTCCGGATGAAAAAGAATTCCCTTATGCAATTCGTGTAACATCAGACGTTATGGAATCTAACGGTTCAACATCAATGGGTTCAACTTGCGCAAGCTCAATGGCACTTATGGATGCGGGTGTTCCTGTTAAATGTATGATTTCAGGCGTTGCAATGGGTCTTATTAAAGAAGGCGACACAGATATTGTCCTAACCGATATTCAAGGCATTGAAGACTTCTTGGGTGATATGGACTTTAAAGTTACAGGTAACTCCGAAGGTATCACAGCACTTCAAATGGATATGAAGATTAAAGGCATATCTAACGAAACTCTAAGAAGAGCATTGTACCAAGCAAAAGACGGCAGATTGCACATTATGGAATGCATGAAAGAAGCTATCAGCACTCCTCGTGAAGACTTATCGCCTTTTGCACCGAGATTATTTACAATGACAATTCCTCAAGATGACATCGGAACAGTAATCGGACCCGGCGGAAAAATGATTAGAAGCATTATTGATGCATCAGGTGCTGAAATCGATATTCAAGACGACGGTACAGTAACTGTTACATCAAACGACAAAGAAGGTGCAGACATTGCAATTAAGATGATTAAAGACCTTACATTCAAACCCGAAGTCGGCATGGTAGTTAAAGGTAAAGTTGTAAGAATCATCCCAATCGGTGCTTTTGTTGAACTTGCACCGGGAAAAGACGGTATGGTTCACATTTCACAAGTCTGCAACGAAAGAATAGAAACAATCGAACCTCACTTATCTATTGGTCAAGAGGTAATTGTCAAAGTTATCAAAATAGATGATAAAGGCAGAGTTAACCTTACAATCAAAGGAGTAAGCGAAGATGAAAAAGCTAATTGTCAATAAGTTCAGAAAAGCAACCTTTATGCTTGGCGCACTTGCCTTAAGCGCTTTGGCATTAGGCGGTTGCTCTACGTTGTCTTATGTTGGAGATGACTTTAATGCAAAAAATGCAGCGTTTATCCAAACAGATGAGATGTTTTATTTCTCAACATACAATAAAACATCAACCAGTGAGGACATCTCAATGCGCGTAGGCGTCTCAAAAACGCCTGTTCCGGGTATACTTGCAACATATGTTCAGATAAACAACAACTCAACAACAAATGATTATGTATTCTATACAAAAGATTTTGCAATAAGCGCAAATCAAACCCCTGTCGAGTTAATTACATCATCAAATTATTTGGGTGCATACCAAAGCTCTCAAGCAGGGGCTTTGGCATCTATGTCACAGGCTTCAGGTGCACTCAACAATATTGCAAACATTGCAAATACATATCAGCGTTTAAATCAAACAAGCCCTGTTGCAGAAACTACAAACGTTAGCTCTGATGACGGAGCATACAAGCAAATAAGCGCGGTTGTTGAAGGTATTAGCGAGCATACAATCAATAACGCTGCTGTTGTTAAACCAAGAGAAAACAAATTCTTTTATATTTTCATAAAAGACCCTGGAATATATCCTATTAAAGTAGACTATAAAGATTTGACATACAGCTTTATGGTTAAAGGTAATGGGGTTCAAGACGACGACTAAAAAAAATAAAATTTTTAGAGCCTTTGGGTATAAACACTCAAAGGCTCAACATCTTGTTGAATTAGTATTGTTTTTTCCTTTCCTTGTGGGGATAATAGGAATTTTAACGGAAGTGGCATATGGGCTAAATACAGGTATTGAGCTCAATGCAGCACTTAATAATGCTATGACTATAGCTTCTTATACGCAAAGAACTCAGGAAAATTCTTCACCGCAAATAATAGAAGAAGAAATCTATGAAAATGCCCATAAAATACTTGTTTCAAGAAAAATCCCCTATGCTGATACATTAAAAATCGAAATGCTTGAAACACAGGGTTTTTACGTAGCAATAGGTACTTATGACTACACATATGCATTTAAACTTGTAAATTTATTTTTCAGCGCAATACCTGAAAAGTTCCATTTTAAAAGCGTTGCAATTACAAATAAATCGCTGTTTTTACCAAACGATTACACAATATACGACAGCGACTTAACTTCAGATTTTACAATGCAAAGCACAGGAGGGCAAGATGAAACTCCTTAAAAGAAAGCGCGCAAATATATCTATTATGGTAGCCGTATTTTGTGTTGCATTTTTGGCATTTTGCGCCTTTGGTATTGATATGGCATATGTTACCCTAAATCGTGCAAAACTGCAAAGAGCAGTTGAAACAACAGCGCTTGCAACGGTAAGCGAATATAAAAACAGTGCAGAAAACAAAAGTGAAGAATTTTTTAACCTTTTTAAATCCAAATTCGACATAATGAAAGATGCAAAATTGGAGCAGGTGCAATTTAAAGAAGGGGAAGAAGGCTCAAAAAAAGTCAAAATATCTGCAAGTTTAATAAGTCCGACTTTCTTTTTAAGATTTGCAGGAGTCGGCAAAATCAACATTAAAGCCAATTCATATGCACAAACCTACGAACTTATTATTGATGACAAAAAAAGCGGCGATACAATAGTTCTGGACGATTTAATTACAAATAAAAACGGCTATGACATAAAAATAGAAACAACAAACCTGCCGGAAGGTTACTTTATTTTTGCAGGAGTGGAAAAAAATGATACATTGATGTGGGAAGACATAGGTTGTAAAGCGAATACATCAAGCACATTGGTACAAAAAGGATTAAATAATTACAATTTAATAACCGCGCAGGATACTTTGTTTGATCTTGAAAAATCTTGCAATCCCGAGTTAAACACGAATATTTTTACTCACTTAAAATTTTATACCAATTCGCGAAATGAAAACAACGCATTTAAAATAACAATTTTAAATAACGTAAAACTTATCACAAGAGATGATTTTTAATGTAAAATAAAATAAAAGGGTGAGGAGAATCAATGAATAGCGAGGAGAAAAAAACACTAATTTTAATTGACGGTCATGCGCTTGCTTTCAGAATGTTCTTCGCGCTTGAGCGCACAAACATGCAGACAACCGAACATCAACCTACTTGGGCAATTTACGGTTTTTTTAAAGCAATTTTTGACTTGTTATCCTCATCTTCTAAGGGCAAGAAAGATATAAGACCAAACTCTATTGCTGTTGCGTTCGATGTTTCGCGACATACCTTCAGGCTTGAAAAATACGAAGATTACAAGGCAAACAGGCAAACCATGCCTGATGCTTTGCGCTCTCAGCTTTCTTTAATTATGGAAGGCTTAAGAGCTCTTAACATACCCATTTATACAAAAGAAGGTTTTGAAGGCGATGACATCATAGGAACAATTTCAAAAAAAGCAAAAGAAATGGGTCATAAAACCTATATTCTAACAGGCGACAAAGACAGTTTTCAACTTGTGGACAAAGAAGATGCAATAAATGTTTTAATCCCGCAAAAAGGTGAACTTAACTGCTACGGTTGGGAACAAGTGTATGAGAATATGGGCGTAGAACCCAATCAAGTCATTGACTATAAAGCTCTTTGTGGCGATACTTCGGACAACATCCCGGGGGTAAAGGGAATCGGGGCAAAAACAGCGCAATGGCTGTTGGGTGAATACAAAACTCTTGATGGGGTGTACGATAACATAGAAAATATTACAAAAAAAGCCATAAAGGAAAAACTTATTGAACAAAAGGAAATGGCTTATCTTTCACAATTTTTGGCAACAATTAAAAGAGATGTTGAAATAGATTTTGATTTTTCAAGAACTTGCCTTGAAATACCTGACAAACAAAAGGTTATAGATTTTTTCCAAAGTGTACAGTTCTACAGTTTTGTAAAAAATATAGACAAGCTATTGGCACCTTTTGAAACAAGTTGCGAAAAATCACAAACAACAAATTTCGTCACAATAAAAGAAGATATTCCAAGCGAACAAATACAACTCGGGCTTTTTTCACAAGAAACAAAAGGCGATGAAGAAATTGTAAAACTAAACACAAACGAACAAGTAAAAGAATTTTTAAATAACATAAAGGAAAACGACACAATAGCACTTTCTGCCATCTTGCCACAAATGCCAAATTCGCTGTATATAGCTCATAACAACACTTGTGCGCTTGTAAAAAAAGATGATAACAAAGTTTTAGAAATTCTTGAAAATGAAAAAATTAAAAAAATTATCTACGACATTAAAAGTGAACTAAATTATATAAACCCAAAAGGGGTTATTGAAGATGTAATGCTTGCAAGTTATATTAAAGACTCATCGAGAAAACATGACTTAATATCACAAATTCAGAGTTATCTTAACTTTATGCCGGATGAAAACGACGGTTACAAGCTTACAAGAAACATTTTAAAATTACATGAATTTTATCAAACTTCACTCAGTGAAAAAGAAAGAATACTACTTGATAATACAGAACTGCCCTTGGCATATGTCCTAAAAGATATTGAAGATACGGGCGTAAGTCTTGATATAGAATACCTCAAAACGTTAAGCATCGAAATAGACAAAAAAATTCTTGATTATGAGGAAAAAATCTATAATCAGGCAGGAGTTACATTCAACATAAACTCTCCAAAACAAGTGGCAGACGTGCTTTTTAATACCCTTAAAATAAAGCCTGCCAAAAAAAATAAAACAGGGTTTTCAACATCCGCAAAAATTCTGGATGACCTTGCAGCAGAATATCAAATTGCACGCGACATTTTAGAACACAGGCAGTTAATGAAACTAAAAACTACTTATATTGATAACTTGCCAAAACTCACAAAAGATGACGGAAAAATTCACACACATTTTAATCAAATAGTCACAACGACAGGCAGGCTCTCAAGTTCTGATCCTAATTTGCAAAACATACCCATAAGAACAGATTTTTCTAACCGAATTCGTGCAGCATTTGTACCTGTTGATAGGGAAAATTCCTACATATTTTCTGCAGATTATTCTCAGATAGAATTGCGTCTACTTGCTCACTTTTCAGGAGATGAAGTATTAATTGATGCCTTTAAAAACAATGAGGACATCCACCTTATAACCGCTTCAAAAATTTTTGAAGTTGACAAAAATGAAGTCACAAAAGAAATGCGAAGAAAAGCAAAAGCTGTAAATTTTGGTCTTATATACGGTCAAACACGTTACGGATTGGCTTCAGTTCTTAATATTACACCATTTGAAGCTCAAGAGTTTATTGATAAATATTTTGCAACTTACCCCAAAATAAATACTTATATGAATAACACACTAATTGAGGCGCATCAAGAGGGGTATGTCGAAACACTTTATGGAAGAAAACGATACTTAGGTGCCGAATTAAACTCCAGAAATGCAAAAATAAGAGAATTTGCACAGCGTGCAGCAATTAATGCGCCGCTTCAGGGAACAAGTGCAGATTTAATTAAAATGGCTATGGTCAAATTACATAATGATTTAAAAAATTATAAATCAAAAATTATCCTTCAAGTGCACGACGAACTTGTGCTTGAAGTACCAAAAGAAGAACTCGATGAGGTAAAAGAACTTACAATAAAGGCTATGGAATTAAATCAACCATTAAAAGTTCCTCTTAGGGTAGATACAAAGTGTGGCAAAACTTGGAAAGAAGGAGATTAAATGAAAAGATTTCTTTTAACTCTAATATCAGTATTTTGGGTATCATGCGCCTTTGCGCAAGAGTCAATGCTTGCAAACTGCAATAAAAATTATCCTATAAGCGCAGATAATCTTTATATGTTAACCTTGAGTTCACTGAATTCACAAGGACAATTTGAAGTGATTGAAATGCAGTCAAAAAGTGGCTATATACTATTTCGCACAACCAATAAAAAAGAATACATTGTAACAATTTCAAAGGAAGGTTCAACAACTTCAAGCATCAAAATATTGCCGGCAAACAGCGATTTCTCGCAAGGTACAAGTATTCAAAAAATGGTTTTCGACACAATAGACTTAAATATTAAAAATATCCCGCAAAAGGTGCTGTAGATGTATAAATACGCGCTTGTTCTTGTTGATGTTGCAAAGCTTGGCACAAAAACTTTCAGTTATTTAATTCCTGACGATTTTAAAGACATAATTAAAATCGGGCAGGCAGTAGTTGTGCCCTTTGGCCCAAGAAGAAAAATAAAAGGCTATATTGTAGGGTTCTCAAATTATCTTGAAGAAGGAATCAAGGCAAAATATATTAATGATATTTTAGAAAGCGAACCTTTATTTGACCTTGAGTATTTAAAATTGCTTGAATGGGTTGCAAACTACTATTTCTGCGATCTTCCAACAGTATTAAAAACGGCGCTACCGCAGAAATTCTTTGAAAAAAATGTTAAAAAATACAGGAAACCAAAAAAAGAAAACATAGCCCTAAAAGAAGATAAAGAACAAATTGAGCACAAATTAAGCCCTCAACAGCAAAAAGTTTATGAAGAAATTAAACACGTTAACGCCCAAACTTCACTTTTATACGGCATTACAGGCTCGGGTAAAACGGAAATATATTTCAAACTTATTGAAGATACCATAAAATATGGTAAAAATGTGCTTTTTATGGCACCGGAAATCGCACTTGTCTCTCAACTTACAATGCGCACAATTAAACGTTTTGGCTCTCAAAGCGTAGCAATTTGGCACTCATCAATTTCGGAAGCAGAGAAATTCGGTGTTTGGGAAAAACTTAAAAATAATGAGATTAAAATCCTTTTTGGTGCGCGCTCTGCCGTTTTTGCGCCGATTTCAAATTTGGGACTTATAATAATCGATGAAGAACATGACACAAGTTACAAACAAACAATGCCTAACCCCAGATATTGCGCAAAAGAAGTTGCAAAAAAACTGGCTCAGCTACATGGGGCAAAAATAATTCTTGGTAGTGCAACTCCGGATATAGAAAGTTTTTGGGAAGCAAAAAATACAAATTCGCTTTTTGAACTTAAAAACAGATACAATAATGCACAGCTACCTGATGTAAGCATTGTAGATATGAGAAGTGAGCGTTTAGATGGAAATTTAGGAATATTTTCGCGTACCTTGATTAACAAAACAAAAGAAACCGTAGAGCGCGGTGAACAGGTAATATTCTTAATTAACAGACGAGGATTTTCAAGCTACACTCAATGCATGGAATGCGGACAGGTTTTAGAGTGTAAAAAATGCGCTATTCCATTAATTTATCACTCTCAAAGCAATTCTTACAAATGTCATTACTGCGGATATGAAACAAAAGTTGCAAAATGTGAAAACTGCCAAAGTGAAGAACTCGAAAACTTTGGCACAGGCTCTCAAAGAGTTGAAGAAATAGCAAAAAAAATATTCGATAATATGAACATCGCCCGCTTGTACAGCGACAGTTTAAGCAAAAAAAACGAACACATTGAAATTTTGCAAAAATTTCAACAGGGTGAAATAAATATCCTAATCGGCACTCAAATGATAGCAAAAGGTCTTGATAATCCAAATGTTACTCTTGTTGGTGTAATTAATGCCGATTTAAGTTTTAATCTGCCGGATTATCGCAGCTCGGAACGCGGATTTTCACTCCTGACGCAAGTTGCAGGACGCTCAGGCAGGGGGGAAAACAAAGGCAAGGTAATTTTCCAAACATACAATGAAGATAATTTATTTTTGCAAAAAGCAAAAGAGCAAGATTATTTAAGCTTTTTTGAAAAAGAAAGAGAATTAAGGGAAAAATATGACTACCCGCCATATTCAAAGATTATAAGAGTAATTGTAAGCTCAAATCAAGAATATATGGCAGAACATGCATGTTGCGAGATTGCCTTGCACCTTGAAAACTATATAAAAAAATTATCTCTTGATGAAAGGATAATCACCCTTGGCCCTGTCCCTTGTGTAATAGGAAAAATAAGAGGGGAATATCGATATAATATACTCATAAAAAACAAACTTGCTCAAAAGGGTCATGATATTGTACTTGGTTTTTTAAGAAAAATAAGCCTTCATAATGACATTAAAATGATAGTAGATGTGGATCCAAGCGATATTTTATGATATTTTATTCAACTATAAATTCAAATAAAACTGATATACTCGTTGAAAATTTTTTGCAGCTTGTAAAAAGTGGTGCAAGAACGGATGAAATTCTTGTGCTTGTTCAAAACGGCAGAAAAAAGAAAGATTTTGTAGAAAAAATTAAAAATAATTCGCCCACAGGCAGCATAGGCAATCTTAATGTATATAGTTTTTTCGGGCTTGCAAGAAATTTTATTGAAAAAAACTGGGTCTGTGCTGAAGATATGATAAAATATCCAAATTCACCTGTCTTTGCGCATTTATGCGGTTTAGAGGCATCTCAGTACATATTTAAAAACTGTATAAAAGAAATTGAATTTAAAGGTTACAATTCAAAAGTAAATCTCTTACACCAGCTTTTAAGACGTTATTCGCTAATTGTACAAAATTCCCTTAATGATAATGAAATCAAAATTCGCGAAAAAATTTTACATGAATCATACGGCAGCGAAGTTAGAGAAGCAATTAAGTTATACAAACTAAAAACACTGGAATTAAGAGCTTTTGATTATCTAAGACAGGTAAGCATTTTTGAATATTTATACAAAAAAGTCAAAAATCCATATCGCTACGTTATTTTGGATGACGGAGACGAAATAACTCCTGCTGTTTTTGAATATTTAAAATACATACAAAAAGATGTAAAAGACTTTTATATAGCACAAGACCCCTATGGTTCTTCACGACTTGGATATTTAAGTGCTACACACATTGATTTTGAGAAATTTCTCAACCAAAGAGCGCAAGATTTAAGACAAAACACTCCTAAAATAATTAGTGCAAGAAAAGTTTTCGAAAATATTAAAAATAAAACACCAATATTATCGCAAGATACTATCCTTAAAAGTTTTGTACGACGTGACGAAATGATTTTTCAAACCATTGAAGAAATCGAAAAACTTATAAAAAACGGAGTAAAGCCAAACGAAATTGCTGTTGTTACACCTATTTGCGACAGATATTTGCGTTTTTGTTTCAACAAAATAAAACAAGACGTATTTTTTCTTTCAGGCAGCGAAAAATTAAACCAAAACCCTCACGTAGGCGCAATTATAGAAGTTCTAAAGCTGACAAATACTGATGAATGCTATCTGAGCCCTTTTGTGTTAAAAGGGATTTTACTTGAAGTTCTTAAAATAAAAGAAACAGAAGCAATAGAGATTTATCAAAACTATGCATTTGAAAATTTAGAATACAAGAAATTTATTAAAGAATACCTGCAAAACATTAAAAACAAAGACATACAAGAATTTTTGAAATTTCTTGATAATATTAAAAACCTGCCCTTAAGCGAACAACTTTATGAAATTTGTACAAAATATACACAAAAAAATCTGCAAAACCAAAGTGCTATTTTAAAATTAAATAAACTTGCAAAACAAATTGTCGATTTTGAAGAAATTTTCGGCAAGAATTTTGAGAAAATCAGCCTGATTGAACAACTTGAGAACACAATTATCGCAGAAAATCCGCTTAGTGAAGATGAAATCCCTAAAAATTCAATAATCGTTGCAAGCGCACAAAAATTAATAGACAGTGAAATTTGTGTAAAACATTTATTTTTACTTGATTGTTCAAACTCGGACTGGATAAAACAAGATATAGGTATGCTCTACAACTCTTGGGTTTTTCAAAAAAGTTGGAACAAGAAAGAATTTAAACCTGATGACAACATTTCACTCACACTCGATAGAACAGCAAGGATATTATATAAACTGTACCTTTGCAAAGATGAACAAATGCACATATATTCAAGTATCTATGATACTTTAGGACTTGAAAACTTCGGTGCAATAGATAAGTTTTTTGAATCAAATCACAAATCAAACACAGATAATTTGACAAAAATAACTCCAAGAGACGATCAAAAACCCGTACTTGATTACAAATCAGGAAAAATGGCTGTAAGTGCAGTTGCTGGTTCGGGCAAAACAACAATAATGTTGGCACTTATTTTAAAACTGCTTGAGGGCAAAATTATAAAAGATATAAAAAGCGAAAATATTTTTGTACTTACTTTTATGGACTCTGCTGCAAGAAATTTTAAAGAAAGAATAAAACAAAATTATCCTGATATGGTAGAATTACCACAAATTTCAACAATTCATGGGCTTGCACTCAGGATTTTAAAAGAAAATAACAACTACACTTTTTTAGGGTTGGACAATGATTTTGAGATAATTGACGAAAATAAAAGGCGTGAAATTATAGCAAACGCAACAGTTGGTGCGGGGCTTGACTACAACAAAACCGACTTATACGAACGCGCCATAAGCGATTTTAAAAACGAGGGAACAGACATAAAAAAAGTTAAAAGCCCCAGTTTTAAAAATATTTTTTCTTTATATGACAAAGAAATGAAAGAAAATAATTACCTTGATTACGACGACCTTTTAATTCTTTCATCAAAACTGTTGAAAACAAATCCCGATGTACTCAAGTATTACCAAAACCTTGCAAAAGTAATTATTGAAGATGAGGCGCAAGATTCTTCCCCTGTTCAACAGGAGCTTATTAATCTAATAGGCGGAAAATGGGGAAATATTATAAGGTGCGGAGACGTCAATCAGGCAATAACAGCAACGTTTTCAAACTCTGATGTTAAAGGCTTTAAGCAATTTATTAAAGAAAACTATAATGTTCAGATGAATAAATCTCAACGTTGCGCAACAAAAATCATAGACTTGGCAAACCGCACTATAGATGAAGCCTTGAATATTGCGCCTGAAGCCTTTTTGGACATTAAAATGTATCCGGTTGAAGGAAAAAATGCTAAAAATTCCGACGCCATAAACATTAAACTTTTTGAAAAACCACAAGATGAAAATGACTATATTGCTCAACAAATATTAAAGTTGCAAGAAAATTATCCAAAAAAGACAATCGGCATACTTTTAAGAAGTAATTGGCAAATTAATGCTTTTTGCGAATTTTTACAGAGCAAAAATATAAAAACTAAAAAAAATATCGACACTCTGCACAATAACTCGGTATATAAAACCGTACTTGCAATTTTTAATTTCATTGCAGATGTAAAAAATAAAAAAAATCTACAAAAGTGTCTTGAGGTAATGCTTGAAATTCCAAGATACAGAGATGAAAAAGAAATTTTAAACTATATTCAAAACGATGACTTTTTATCTGATAATGGTGCAAAATACACACTATGGTGGGATTTGAGATATTTCCTTCTCAAAAGCACTCTGACGCCAATGGAACTCGTGCTCGAGATTGGTGACTTTTATTTTAAAAATACTCTTGAATTTGCAAATGTTTCAATGGTTTATTCAATAGTGGACAAAATATACCAAACACACAAAACCTTTGAAAATACTCTTTTAAGAATGAACGAAATTGCCTTTAGAATCAATAAAAGCGCAAAATTCTATACCGAGGAAGAAACTCAAAACGAAGGAACAATAAGGATTATGACCCTTCATAAATCAAAAGGGGATGAGTTTGACTTTGTTTTTATACCTCAACTCAGTGCTGATAATTTGGGACTTAAAATAGAAGATATAAAACTTAAGGACAACAGCAAATTTTTACAATCTCTTAAACAAAAACCTAAAAATAGTGACATTTTGAAACGCGAAATTGTTGAAGAAAACTATAGACTCCTCTACGTTGGAATTACAAGGGCAAAAATAAAACTATACTTAACTTGTTCTAAGACTTTTAAAATGTATAGCAAAGAAAAAGCTCAAAAACCATGCGAAATATTTTTAAAACAGGAGGCAAAATGAACACTTTCAGCGTAAATTCTCTTAAATTACTGGACAAAAGTACGGAAGAATTTATAAACAAATACATTTTGCACCTTGATTTTTTATCATCAAACCAAAGTGCAAAACGAGGAGAGCGTCTGCATGGCTTAATTTCTTACTATTTAAAAGGTTTTGATATAGAAAAAATAAAGAGCTCATTAGTTCAAGATGAAAAAGAACTTTTGGAAAAAACTCTTTGCCTTGATATTTTTAAACAAAAAGAAAAATTCATAAAATCTGAAGAGTCATTTCTTATTAAATGTAAAAACGCAAATACTATTTTCTATCTTACAGGCAGATTTGACGCTATTTTTCAAGACAACGACAAATACATAATCTACGACTGGAAATCAAAAAACATACCGCAAAACCCGCAAGATGATTTGCAAAGCGTTGTGTATTTATATTGTGCATCAAAAATTTTCAACACAAAAAATGTCACAATAAGATATATCTCTCTTGAGAGCCAAGGAATGACACAAGCTGAATTTAAAGATGAAAATCTTTACCTTGAAAGGATTATTGGCATAATAGAGAAATTGCCGAAAAAATATTTAGCTTAATTTTGTTAAAATTTCAGGACCGTCCTCGCCTACAAGAACAGTGTGTTCAAAGTGTGCTGATGGTTTTTCATCCGCAGTAACTACAGTCCAATCGTCATCTAAGACATAGACATCATCCTTACCCAAATTTAACATAGGTTCAATCGCTATTGTCATGCCTGTTTTAAGGACTGTTTTGTTACCTGTACGATAATTAAACACAAAAGGATCTTCATGCATGCTATGTCCTACACCATGTCCGCCATATTGGCGAACAATCCCAAGGCCTTTTGAAAGAGCCACATCCTCAATGGCCGCAGAAACTTCTTCCAATAAATTACCGTTCATCATCCTTGAAACTCCTGCCATTAAAGATTTTTCGGTAGTTTCTAAAAGCATTTTCTTATCTTGGGTAATTTCACCTACAGGGTAAGTCCACGCACCGTCACCAACAAGCCCGCGAAATGTTGCGCCCACATCTATTGAAATAATGTCGCCTGCGCGCAGAATAACATCTCTTGAAGGAATTCCATGAACTACTTGTTCATTAATTGAAGCGCAAATTGACCCAGGGAAGCCATGATAACCTAAAAACGTTGGTATTGCCTTGTTTTCTCTTATTATTTTGTGTGCAATCTCGTCAAGTTCAAGAGTTGAAATGCCTTCGCAAATTACTTTTTTCATCTCCTGATGTACAAGGGCGACAATATTTCCCGCATGGCGCATAAGTTTTATTTCTTCACGAGATTTTCTTGAAATCAATTTGTATCTTCCTATTCTTCTTCAAAAACAATTTCTTTAATGCTTTCCCAAACATCCGTTATAGGTGCATCGGCATTTATTTCTTCCAATATACCCTCATTTTCAAAATATTCTAACAATGGCTTTGTTTCATTTTCATATGTTTCAAAGCGCAACCTTGCGGTTTCTTCATTATCGTCTTTTCTTTGAACAAGCTGTGTATCGCAAATATCGCAATAATTCATAATTTTTGGAGGTGAGCTTATCAAATTATATATCATACCGCATTTAGGGCACGAACGCCTGTTTATAAGCCTTTGAACCAATACTTCGTTTTCAATATCAAAATAAATTGCAAGCGCGTCATCTTCTAAATTAAAATTTGTAACTTCTTTTAGAATATCTTTTAGCGCATCAGCCTGCTCTACCGAACGAGGAAACCCATCCAAAATAAAGCCGTCTTTGCAATCATCCTTTTTAATTCTGTCTTTTATAACATTTTGGACAACTTCAATCGGTAC
>CALUYC010000053.1 GCA_944324895.1 Candidatus Gastranaerophilales bacterium | reverse complement strand
AGTAGTGAGAGTCGTTTGTAATAACCATTTTTAAATCTAAATCCTTTGCAATTTGAATAAGCTTAGGATTAGATTCCTTTTGTTCTTGCAACCCATGGTCTTGAAGTTCAATATAAAAATCTTCACCAAAAAGATTTTTATACCATTGTGCTTTTTCAAAAGCCTTTTGCTCATTGCCATCCAGTATATTTCTTGCAACTTCGCCCTGAATACAAGCACTCAAACAAATAATTCCGCCGGAGTACTGTTCAAGCATTTCATGGTTAATTCTAGGTTTATAGTAATAACCCTGAGTTGAGGCAATGGAGTCAAGTTTTATTAAATTTTGATAGCCTTCATTATTCTTTGCTATCAGAACAAGGTGGTACAAAGTTTTTTTTGTTGTTTTATCATTAATTACATCACCTTCACAAATATAAAACTCGCAACCTATAAGCGGTTTAACTTCAGGACATTCCTTTGCATTTAAAACCATATCAATAACGCCAAACATAACACCATGATCAGTCAGCGCAACAGCAGGCATATCATGTTCTTTTGCAAAATCAAACAGGTCTTTTACTTTTATAGCCCCATCTAATAGCGAATATTCGGTATGTAAATGCAATGGAACGTATTTCATACTAATAATTTAGCATAAAGTAATGTCATGAAAACTTAAATGTTACCATTTTTTAAATATAAAAAATGCCGCAAGAATTATAAACAAAAATCCTACGAGGTAATTCCAGCGAAACTGCTCTTTTAAATATAGAACCGAAAATACGCTAAACACAACCAGTGTAATAATTTCCTGAATTGTCTTTAATTGTGCGGTTGAATAAAAATAAGACCCGATATGATTTGCCGGTACTTGAAAACAGTATTCAAAAAACGCTATTCCCCAGCTGACGAGCACGACAATCCAAAGAGCACTTTGCTTATGTCGCAAATGCCCATACCAAGCAAAAGTCATAAAAACGTTAGAGACAGTTAACAATATTATCGGAGTCAGTGATTTCAACATAACTTTTTAATTATATACCAAAGAAAAATATTAAAAGTTGTAAAATGTATTTACATATATTTATTATTTATATATAATATGAATATTGTATTTGTATGTTCAAATTTTGCTTATAATTTGAAACAAAAAAAGATTTGCCCGTCGTGCCAGACATCTCAGGGCAAAGGAGATCGCCTCTGTTTGGGGGCGATTTTTCCTACTGCTGCGTACTGTAGCATTTAACAAACTGCTGAGCAACACGCGGTGAACGCGACGCTTTAAGCAGCGCAAACCTTTCGGCTTTTATGTCAAAATCTTCTTTAATTTCAATATTTTTATCTTGTGCAATTTTTCTTGCAATTTCAAGGAATTTATCTTTGTTAGGCGAAATGAAAGTAAGAGTAATGCCAAATCTGTCCGACAGTGATGCATTTTCATCAATAGTATCGGACAAGTGCACTTCATTACCTTCGCGCGAAGAAAAAGTCTCTTTTACTATATTTCTTCTATTTGTTGTCGCATAAATGACTATATTTTCACTTCTTTTTGAAATTGCGCCCTCAAGTGCGGATTTTATTGCACTTAGATTGTCGTCTTCTTGCGAAAATGACAAATCGTCAATAAACACGATAAATTTAGAAGGGATTTTTGCAAGATTTTCAAGCAATTTGTCTAACGCAGTTAAATCTTGTTTTAAAATTTGTACAATTTTTAATCCTTGATTTTTAAATTCGTTATAAACTGCTTTTACGCTTGATGATTTACCGCAGCCTCTGTCCCCGTATAATAAAATATTATTTGCACCCTTGTTATCAATTAAGGCACGAGTGTTTTTAATTAATGTATCCTGTTGAGTTTTATAATCTTTTAAATCGTCAAAAGTAATAACATCAGTATGTTTAACAGGATTAATCACGCCTTCTTTATAGAAAAATGCGCCGTATTTCGCATAAATCCCGTAACAATTTTCCTTTAAATAAACACAAAGATTATCATAACTAATGCAATTTTCGGTTTTATCGTAATTGCCCAATAAACTAACTATTTGTTCGCTGTCTTTAAATTGAGATTTTAAAATTTCTTTTATTTTATTCATGTCAAGCAAAAATAATTCATTTAAAATTGCAAGCTCGTTTTTTGCGGCATCTGTGATGTTTTTGTTTAATTCAGCACCTCTTGCAACATTTTTTGTAAAAACATTTTCATTGTGCATTATTAAATCGTTTAAGTATTTTGAAAAATCCCCTCTATATTCACTTTCATACAGGGTTTTTAAAAATTTCGCACCGTATATAACACACTCGCTTAAAGATTTTGTACTGTATGCAAAAAGTCCCATAAGAGATGTAATTGCACTATCTTTTAAAATACCGTTAAAAATACTTAGTGTTAAAAGTTTATAATTTAATAATAAAAGTTCATTCATAGTTTAAATATATCACAAAAAAGATTGACCGCAGCATATTTTAGGGCTACACTATAGAAAAATCCATATTAAGGAGGAAATTAAGATGGCAAAAATTTATTACGCAAATGACTGCAATTTAAGTTTACTTGACGGCAAAAAAGTTGCAATTATCGGCTATGGTTCACAAGGACATGCACACGCTTTAAATTTACATGAAAGCGGAGTTGATGTTGTTGTCGGGCTTTACGAAGGTTCAAAATCTTGGAAAAAAGCTGCTGATGCAGGTTTAAAAGTAGCTACCGTTAAAGAAGCATCAAAAGCTGCTGATATTATTATGATTTTATTACCTGATGAAATTCAAGCAGATATTTATAAAGAAAGCATTGAACAAAATCTAAGTGCAGGTAAAGTTCTTGCTTTTGCGCATGGTTTCAATATTCACTTTAATCAAATTGTTCCGCCTAAAGATGTTGATGTTATTATGATAGCCCCAAAAGGCCCAGGACACACTGTAAGAAGCGAATATGTCGAAGGTAAAGGTGTTCCTTGCTTAATTGCGGTTCACCAAAACGCATCAGGCAGAGCATTAGATATTGGCCTTGCATACGCTGCAGGCATCGGCGGTGCTCGTGCAGGTGTTATGGAAACAACATTCAAATCTGAAACAGAAACAGACTTATTCGGCGAACAAGCAGTTCTTTGCGGTGGTGTTACAGCTCTTATGCAAGCAGGTTTTGAAACTCTTGTCGAAGCAGGTTATGCTCCGGAAAATGCTTATTTTGAATGTATCCATGAAATGAAATTAATTGTCGACCTTATCTATCAAGGCGGATTTAAGAAAATGAGATATTCAATTTCAAATACTGCTGAATATGGTGACTATTGCACAGGCAAAAGAATAATTACCGAAGAAACTAAAAAAGCAATGAAAAAAGTTTTGGAAGAAATTCAAGACGGCACTTTTGCTTCTAATTGGATTAAAGAAAATAAAGCAGGCGGAAAGGCTAATTTCTTGGCTACAAGAGCCCTAAAAGCAGATCATCAACTTGAAGCAGTTGGTAAAGAGCTTAGAAAAATGTACTCTTGGAACGAAGAATAAGACTTAAGACTTAAGCGAAGTTCGAATTGTGACGTAGCACAGCGCGTCCAATGAGAACGAGCGACCGATAGGATGTGAGGGCGTGACGGCAAAGCGATGAGCTTTGGCGAACAGCCCGACACTGGACTTAAGCGAAGTTCGAATTGTGACGTAGCACAGCGCGTCCAATGAGAACGAGCGACCGATAGGATGTATAAATTAAGAGCCGCATCAAGCGGCTCTTTTATTATTTTTGTTGTTCAACAATTTCTGTTATTTTAACACCGTAACAATTATCAACCGCAACCACACAACCGCGCGCCACAAGAACATTATCCACAAAAATATCAACAGGCTCATCTTCTTTATTATCAAGCAAAACAATGGCACCTTGTTCGTATCTTAAAATTTCTTTCAAGGGAACCTTGGTTTTACCCAGCTGCGCAGTTAACTTAACTTCAACATTTGCAATTTTTGCAAGATTTTCAAAGTTAAAATCAGGATATGAACTTTTTAATTCTTTTAAATTTTCGCTCATAATAATATCTTACAACAAGATAGCACTCTTTGTCTAAAGAGAAAATCTTATTTACATTTTTTAATATTAATGGAGCAAAAAAGATTTTTCAGGTATTTTAATATAACATAGCACAGGTGGGGGTAATATGTTAAAAATTCAGCCGTTTAAATATGCGACTAATGTTTCTTTTGGTGCAAAGAAAAAAGAATCCGTTTCAAGCGATGTTCAACATCAAAAAGAGCAAAATATTTTGTCATCTGCAGATGCACTTTTGCTTTACTGTGCAACAATTAACTCTAAAACAAGAGATATGCTGCAAGAATTAAGAACAATAGCTGCTAAAGGATACCCCGCAAACGAACTTAATGAACTGGAATATAAAGCAATAGAAGCTGCGAAAGAGTTACCCGTTCCTATTTATTTTCCAAATCACCCGCTTAGTATATGGGGCGGCTTATATCTTGATTTAAAAGATGATTTAAAATTACCCTCAAGTACAAAAGGTATAATAACTCGCGATATAGCAAAAGTCTTAAACGGAGAAACTCAGCCCGATGAAGTTGTAAACCCTGATGTATGGTCAATAAGCTATGAATACACAAACCCTGTCGGCGGTCAAACCGATATTGCACGCGAATTGCCACAAGCACTTGAAAAAGCCGGAGTTAATACTTATGCAATATCCCCTATGTTTAACATAAGTGTTAACGGCAAAAAAGTTAACTATTTAGAAAAAGATGAAAACGGTAATACTTACTATATAACCCCAAACAACAGGACAAAAGTGGAAAAAATATACGAAGGAGATTTGCAAACAGGCGATAGTGTTGATAAATTTAGCGTATATTGGGGGGAATTTGGCCCAAACAAGCAAAAAACATTGTTCCTCTACGATGATGATATGTTTAATTTCGGGGAAACAACAAGCCCGATGGTTTATCAAAATTTGGCGCATAGCCCTGAAAGGGTACGTATGGCGCAGTTTAACAATATGACTTACGAACTTTTAGCTCAAGCAAAAGATGGGGCAATTAAACTACCTAACGGTGAAAAATTAAGGGCTCCGGATAAACTTATTGCACATGAGGCTTGGCAATCGGGAGGATTACTGTGTAAAATGCGCCTTTATTCAAGAGCCGAAGATTCAATCCATTCAAGAAGAAAATCAACTACGGATTATCTAAGAAATCTTGCAAACAACACATCTGTTGTCGTGCACAACTTAGGTGACGGTTATCAAGGTCAAAGTTGGGACAAGGGTGTTATGGAAAAATACTTTAATGTTCTATACGGTGGCTTTGCAAGAGATATAGTAGCAAACAGCTGTATAGCTGATGTCGGCAACAGACAGTTCCTGCTTTTTGGCACACCTTCACAAAGGATAGGTTTTTATGAAGATGTTCTAAACCCCGCGCATGCTTCATGCGTCCTTGCAACAAGCATCGGGCCGGTTTCCGAAGGATATAAAGATGAAATTGCCAAAAAGGGTTTATCTTCAAAGCTTGACACAATAATTAAAATAAAAGATTCAAAAGGTTCGCTCAATGTCTGTCCTAACGGGGTTGATAAAGTGCCTCTTGCTGCAACAAGGGCAAATGTTGAAGTCGCAAACAAAGAACTTGGTGGCAGACTAAGCAAAATTTTCAGAACAACACAAAAAATTATGCCATACCTTGAAAACACAGATGACGATATAAGTTCAATAAACCGCGTAACTTTTTCAAGAAGAAAAACTCATAACAAAAAACTGTTTATAGGGCTTATTCAAGATGCGGCAAAAAATAATGACCCGACGCCAATAATACATATGAATAAACCTGCCGATTTTTATGAGGGCAAATACGGCATAGATATTGATTATATAACAACAGACACACCAATATTCACTATGGCAAGCCGTCTTGATTCACAAAAGGGTTTTGATACCATAATTGATGCGTATGCAAAACTTGTCAAATCATACGTACACCCCACAGGGACAACAATGCCTGTTCTGTTGATTTCAGGCGGAGGCGATGAAAATATTGCAAATTATATAAAAGCTAAAAAAGATGAACTTGGAAAATACGGAAGAAGAATACTTTTTACTCAAAATCGTATCTCAAATTCGGGTTTACTTTTAATGAATATGACAACAAGAAACTGTATGCCATCAGACTTTGAACCCTATGGAATTTCAGAGCTCAAGGGGCTATATGCAGGCTCTCATGTTATAGCAACAGAAGTCGGCGGAATGCGCTCTCAGGGTGAAATTTCAAGAAAAATATACTCTTATGACGATTACGGAGCCGATAAAGCAAATGCCATAACTGTCAAAGACTATGAATTTATATGCGTTTCGCCCGATTGGGACAAAGAAGCAAGAAGGGACAGAAACTCTACAAAATTAGCTCAAGCAATGAAAAAAGATATTAAATTGAGCAGAGAAGATTCTCTTAAAATGGATTTAAATGCACTTAAAACAGATGTAAGTTGGAACAAAGGTGCTGTACAAAATTACATGGAACAGATGAAAATTAAAGTTACAAAATAAATAAACCCACTTAAAAAAGGCGGGTTTTAAATTATCTAAGCACGCGACGGACATCTGCACAAGGCATTGCCGTTGTGTAAATTACAAAATCATTGAGAGGGGTCATGTACTTTCTTATAAAGTCCTTGTTTTTAATGGGTTCATAACAAATTGTAGAAGGCAAAATGCCTTTTAAATACTCAACCAGCTCTCTTTGATCATCTGACTTAGAATAATCATCGAGTACTTTTACAATATTCATAACATGCTGAGTTTAACGCTTTTTTAAATCAATCTCATCATGTTTTAGCAAAAATTTTACAGTTCTTTATAAAAAATTACAAAAGTATATATTTAGTTAATAACAACAATAACTGTGGCAGCAGCAAAAGTGTCAGTATGAGACAAAGACACCTTAAAAGCAAGATTATCACCTTTTTTTGGACCTATAAGATTAATTTTTGGAGCGCCTGAGGATAGGTTTTCTACTTCAAAATCACGGCAAAAATACCCATCCACCCCAAGTGAATATAGCGCTTTAACACAGGCCTCTTTAGCACAATATCTTGCACAAAGATGTTGTGCAAAATTTTTGGTTTTATATGAATATTCAATTTCTTTTTTTGTAAATATTCTGTTTATAAAAGGGTTGTCTTTTTGGGTATATTTTTTAAAACGTTCCACATTTTCAACATCTATACCAAGACCAATATTTTCTAAGTTCATAAAATACTTTTACCCGAGATTTTTAATAATTTCATCCCTAAATTCGGTAGTCTTTGCACTTCCGCCTAAATCACAAGTTAGCATCTTGCCCTCAAAAAGTGTTTTAAACAATGCATCTTGTATCTTTCTTGCAATACCGAATTCACCTATGTATTTAATCATCTCTATTGCGCTCAACAACAGTGCCGTAGGGTTGGCAATATTTTTTCCTTTAATATCCGGAGCACTGCCATGTACAGGTTCAAACACCGCGCAATCAAGCCCGATGTTTGCACCTTGTGCTACTCCTAAACCACCGATTAAGCCTGCACAAAGGTCTGAAACAATATCGCCATACAGGTTAGGCAAAACTAAAACATCAAACTGTGAAGGATTTTGAACAAGTTGCATACAAAGGTTATCTACAAGAATTTCCCTTGGGGCAATATTTGGATACTCTTTTGCAACTTCTCTAAAACACTCTAAAAACAAACCGTCAGAGAGTTTGCAAATATTTGCTTTTGTAACCGCGCAAACCTCGCTTCGATTATTTTTAACTGCATAATCGAATGCCCATTTGCAAATTCGCATTGAGCCTTGGCGGGTAATTAATTTAATACCTTCAACTCTGTCGTCGTTTATTTTATTTTCAATGCCTGCATATAAATCTTCGGTATTTTCCCTTACTACAATTAAATCAACATTATCAAACGGGGTTTTAATTCCGGGCAAATTTTTTGCCGGTCGAAGATTTGCGAACAAATCAAGCTCGCGCCTTAATTGAACATTAACCGAGCGAAAACCCTTGCCAATAGGAGTTGTAACAGGAGCTTTAAGTGCCACTTTATTTTTCTTAATGGACTCAATAACCCTATTTGGCAACGGAACATCACCATGCGCCACAACATCAGCACCTGCTGTTTGCAGGTCCCAGTCGATTTCAAGGCCTGCCGCAGCTATAATTTTAACAACCGCATCGGTTATTTCAGGGCCAATGCCGTCCCCGTTAATTAAAGTTATGTTATACAAGGTCAAAATCTCCGTGTTTTTTCAAGTGCTCAATCAATCCGCCATCATTTAAAAGTTTAATCATAACATCAGGCAAAGGAGTGATTTTAAGCGTTTCGCCCTTTGTAAGGTTTTTTAATATGCCATTTTTAATATCAAGTTCAAGTTCATCATTTGCTTCAATGTTGTCTGTATTACATTCAATAGCTAAAAGTCCAATGTTAATTGCATTTCTGTAAAAAATTCTTGCAAAGCTTTTAGCAATAACAGCACCAACTCCTGCAATTTTAATAATCTGCGGAGCATGCTCGCGAGATGAGCCAAGCCCAAAATTATTGCCCGCAACTACAAAATCACCCTTTTGCATTTTTGAGGCAAATTCAGGATCGGCATCCTCAAGTACATGTTTAGAAAATTCTTCTAAATTGCTTCTTAAGTGGAAAAGCCTGCCGGGTGCAATGTGGTCGGTTGAAATATTATCACCAAACTTAAAAGCACGACCTTTTTTAACTAACTCCATTTTTACCTCCAAAAAATGCTTTATTTTTCTTAACTATTATAATACAAAAACCAAAATTTATACTATAATATTACTATGTTAAAAATCGCTGTTATAGGTTTAGGGTTGATAGGCGGTTCGATTTTAAAATCACTTAGCGAAAGTGATTGGGAAGTTGCCGCAATTTCAAAATCAAGTTACGACAAAGCAAAAAGCTACACGCCTTATGCTTCAGATATGATTGAAGATGTAAGAGGTGCTGATGTCGTTTTTGTATGTTCACCAATGAACGAAGCAAAAAATATTTTAAAAAGACTTGAAAACATTGTTACGCCAAAATGTATAGTGTGTGATGTTTGCTCTCTTAAAGGCTTTTTGGAAGGCGGGTACAAATTCAACTACATTGGAACACACCCCATGGCAGGAACGGAAGAATCCGGTTTTGATGCCTCAAAAGATGACTTATTCCAAGGAGCTAAGTGGGTAATTACAAAACATAATGCCATTTTAGAAGAAGTAATAAAATTTATGGGTGCAACCCCTGTTTTAATGGACGCCAAAACACACGATATGGCAGCGGCGCAAATTTCTCATCTGCCAATGCTAATTTCTTTTGCACTTTTTAATTCCGTTAAATCAGATGAAGCAAAAACTATTGCTGCAAGCGGCTTTCGCGATACAACAAGGCTTGCTATGACAAACGAGGTTTTAGCAGCTGACATGTTAAAATTGAACAAAAAAAATATTGATAAAAGTATAGATTTGTTCATAGAACAGCTTAATTACTTGAAAAACCTTAAAGATGATGAGAGAATAGAGGTGCTTAAAAATATTAGTCAAAAAAGAGCACCAATGTATGACAAAAAAGGCAAAAACAAGCACAATTCTCAATAATATAAAAAATTATATTTACCAAAAATACCGCCAAATGCCGATTTTGGACAAATATGTTCTTAAACAGCTTTTAGAAGTATTTTTAATGGGTGTAATTATTTTCACCTCAATCATTTTTTTTTTTGAAACTTTTACTCAGTTAATTAAGCAAATTACCCTGTATGGCATTCCTTTTAACATCGCTTTTATGATGATTATTCTAAATTTGCCGCAGGTTTTTGTTATGACAATACCTATTTCTACACTTTTTGCAACGGTAATGACCGTTAACAGATTAAGTTTAAATTCGGAAGTAACAGTCTTGAAAGCTTGCGGCATAAGCATTTCAAGAATTGCACGCCCGATATTTGCCTTTGCAATAGTTATGACCCTTGTAAGCTTTTTTATAAGCGAAGTCATAGTTCCTGCGACCAGTATGACATCAAAACACCTTGCAATATATTCACTTCAGAAAAAACACGTTCCTGAAGGCAGAATGAATTTTACAATAAAAGATGCAGACAAAAACAATGTATTAAAAAGGTTAATATACATAGAAGAATGCAAAAATAAAACTCTAAACAATGTCACCCTTCTTGATTTATCAGACAAAGACGCAATTCAAATAGTTCAGGCAAAAGCAGGCAGAACTGGAGCTTTAGGTTGGATATTTAACGGTGGCGTTATTTACACAATATCAAGAAGCGGAAAAATATTTAACACAAGTCTTTTTGACGATTCAACAGTTAGCTTTGGTATTGAAAATGCTGATGGCTTAGTTAAAGAAACAGCTAGTCAGTATAATTTCTTTAAATTGTTGAAATACATAAACAAAAACAAAATAAATAAAGAGTTCGTAGAGAAATTAAAAGTAAAATATCAAGTTGATTTATACGACAAACTTGCACTGCCCGTTACTACAATAGCACTCACGCTTGTTGGAATACCGCTTGCAATAACCCCGCCAAGGGTAAGATATAACCGAGGTTTTTTATTCAGTGTTATTATAATCTTTGTTTACTACCTGATAAGAGCTTTCTCGCTTAATCTTGGCGAAACAAAGACAATTTCACCCTTTATGGCGGCTTGGCTTCCTGTAATTTCAATATTTATAATAGGTTCTTTCCTGTATTACAAAAAAGCTTTTACCATAACTTAAAGTGCTATTTTAGACAATACATCAGGAAACTCATCAATTAATACCTGAGCAAAAACTGTAGGGTCAATTTGAGTCGCAACAACCTGCAGCAAATCAGGCGGAAGCTCCTCTACCATAGGAATTAAAAACTCAGGGTCAAGCACTGACATACATTTTAATATGTCATGTTTTTCCATTGTACGCATCGGGTTAGTCAAACACTCGGGGTTAATTTCTTCAAGCAGCTTTGGTTTTTCCTTGCACAGACTAACCATAAGGTCAACTTTGTCGCGTTTTTTCATACCTTGCAGCATTTTTGTAAAATCATCATCTTTCAAAGATTCCATAAATTTTAGTTGTTCTTCCTGATTTTTTTCTTTCATAACAGGGCCGAATTGTTCAACTAAAATTCGCTCTAATTCAGACGGATCAAGAGATTCAAAATATTTCATTACGTCTTTTCGCTCAACCTTTTCATTTTCAAAAAACTTATCCATTTCCTCTGTTGGCATAAGCATAAAAATATCCTTGAGCGAAAATCTTTGCAGCACAACACTCATAAGTTCTTCAGTGGGCAACTTATTCAGCATTTCTATAATTTTATCTACTCTAAAATAATTCAATCCCCAAAGTAAGTCATCTTGCTCTAAATAGGGGATTAATTTTTCAAGATCATTTTCAGACAGATTTTTTATAATCAAATATCTGTTTTTAGGGTCCATTAACTGCAAAAGCTTTGCAAGTTTAACAGGATTTTGCATGGCAGATGAAATTAAAGCAGCATAGTCATTGCCCTGCTCAAGTTCAAGTTCCATTACTTCTTCAATACTTTTTGAGGCATACTCATTTAGCCTTTGAGTAGTAATCTCAAAGTATTGTGTTAAATAATTCAAATCTAAGTTGAGTTGAATCACTTTTAACCCCGTAAAATTTTGCTGCTATATAAATTAACAAAAATTTTAAGGTTAAATTACGCAAAAGTGATAAATTGTAACATGACTTAACAATTTATTGCGTCTTGGCAGTCCTTGCAAATACCGTCGGAATTAAGTTCACGATATTTCCAGCAACGTTCGCACTTGTGTCCTTTAGCTTTTTGAATTTTGACTTTATAACCGTCTTGTTCA
>CALUYC010000052.1 GCA_944324895.1 Candidatus Gastranaerophilales bacterium | reverse complement strand
TATGCGGAAAAAAATCAATTAAAGCGGCAAAAATTTCGTTCTCTCATAAACAACATGTTCACAGACAGCTTCCCAACCTTCACACTGTAAAAGCTAATATTAACGGTGTTGTTAAAAGAGTTCGAGTATGTTCTTCTTGCATAAGAGCAGGAAAGGTTAAAAAAGCTATATAATAGTTTTTACTACATTTTTAAAAACGACCTACTCGGGTCGTTTTTTTATGCGCAATTTTTTAGATAAAAATGTTTTTATTTAAACATAAAAGGAGAGAGTTTATGTCTGATTACACTTCATACAGATTTATGGGTTTTTGGTTTCAGCCGGATCCTGTTCCGATGGAGGAAGCAAGACCATTTTCCAATAACGGTTATTTAAAGAAATACTGGAATGAGGATATTTATTCTCAAAAACCGGAAAATTCTGCACCTAATATTTTTGAAAATTATTTTAATTTTAGCTATGGCAGCAGTGTTTCAGGTAATTCTTCCTGTTATGATGAGATTATCGGTAATTTTAAAAATACCGTAAATGGTACAAATAATCAAAATACTAATGATGTTAAGCAAGAAGAAAATACGCAACAAAAATCTTCATGCATTGAATTATCTGTTGATAATTCTGCATCTTTCGATATAGATTTTAACAGCTATTTTGATGCCTATTTTAGTTAGAAATTTTATATGAAAAATGCAAGAAATTCCCCATAAGGTTTTCATTCCACACTTCTATGCCTTTTGGAACATCAAGCACCGAGGGGGAAAAATTCCATATATATTTAATATTTGATTCTACAAGAAAATCAGCAGTCTTTTGAGCTGCACTTCTGGGTACTGTTAACAGCACCATTTGAACACCCATTTTTTGTGCAAGTTCGGGTAATTTTGAAATATGATAAACTTCTTTTTTGTTAATTGTAACACCAACCTTAAGTGGGTCGTTGTCAAAAAGTGCCATTACATTTAAGCCGTAGTTTAAAAAGTTGTCATATTTCGCAAGCGCAAGACCTAAGTTTCCGGCACCAACGATGAAAGCATTTTTAGGATGCGCAAAACCCAAAGTTTTTTCGATAGCCTTTTTTAAATCTGCCACATGATAACCCACGCGCGATTTTCCGCTGTTTTCTAACAGCGAAATATCTTTTCTTACCTGAGAATCATCAATTTTAAGCAGATTTGCAATTTGAAAAGAAGTTATTGTATCTGTATTTGAGGCAATAAAATCGTTTAAAATGCAGTGATAAAGCGTAAGTCTATTTATTGTTTTGTCTGAAATTTTTTCTTTCATAACCCTAAAAAATACCGGATAGCATATTGCTATCCGGTAAAAATATTCTATACTTCGCCGTTGTAGGCTTTAATGTACATTTCTCTAATTTCTTTCATTAGAGGATATGCAGGGTTTGCGCCTGTGCATTGGTCGTCGAATGCAAGTTCTACAAGATTGTCTAATTTTGCGTAGAACTCTTCTTCAGATACGCCCATATCTCTTATTGAAAGCGGTATTTCAAGTTCTTTTTTCAGATTTGTGATTGCATTGATTAACAAATCAACTTTTTCATCTTCACTGTTTCCGCCCAATCCTAAGTTGTCCGCAACTTGTGCGTATTTTGTTTTAGCATTAGGGAACTTGTATTGCGGGAATGCTGCTTGTTTTCTTGGGCAATCGTTAGAGTTGAAACGAATTACCTGATTTAACAATAGTGCGTTTGCAATACCGTGAGGAATGTTAAATGCTGCACCGAGTTTGTGAGCCATTGAGTGGCAAACACCCAAGAATGCGTTAGCAAATGCCATGCCTGCAAGTGCTGATGCGTAGTGGATTTTTTCTCTTGCAATCGGATCATCTTTACCGAATTTGTATGAACGCGGTAAGTATCTGAAGATTAACTTAGCTGCTTCTAATGCAGGAGAGTTTGTGAAGTTTGTAGCCATTGAACTTGCATAAGCTTCAAGCGCGTGGCTTAGTGCGTCAATACCTGATGCAGCGCACAGACCTTTTGGCATAGAATCTACAAAGTTGGGGTCAATAATTGCCATTTCAGGTGTTAGGGCATAGTCTGCAAGAGGATATTTGATGTGTGTTTTATCATCTGTAATAACCGCAAAAGGCGTAACTTCAGAACCTGTACCTGATGTTGTAGGTATTGCAACCATTGTAGCTTTTTTGCCAAGAGCAGGAAGGTCGCAAATTCTTTTTCTGATGTCCATAAATCTCATTGCAACATCGTCAAATACTGTTTCAGGTTGTTCATACATTAACCAAATAACTTTAGCAGCATCAATCGGTGAACCACCACCTAATGCAATAATTACATCGGGTTTATATACGTTAACCATTTGCATTGCTTCGTTAATTGTTGATAATGTAGGATCCGGTTTAACGTCGAAGAATATTTGGAAATCAACGCCAATTTCTTCTAACACTTTTGTAACATTGTAAACAGTGCCTGAATCAAATAAGTATCTGTCTGTTACGATAAATGCTCTTTGTCTGCCTTTTAATTCACGAAGTGCTAAATCTGTTGCACCGCGTTTAAAGTAAACTTTTGGCGGAACTTTGAACCATAACATATTTTCTCTCCTTTCGGCTACTGTTTTGTAGTTTAATAAGTGCTTAATACCGACGTTTTCGCTTACTGCGTTACCGCCCCAAGAACCGCAACCGATAGTTAATGTCGGATCTAATTTGAAGTTGTAAATATCACCGATAGCACCTTGTGAAGCCGGTGAGTTAATTAGAATTCTACCTGTGTGAAGTGTTTTTGCAAATTTATCAATTCTTTCTCTTTTTCTTTCGTCTGTATAAAGAACCGATGTGTGACCTGCACCGCCTGCATCAACAAGGGTAAATGCAATGTTTACGGCATCATCAAAATCACATGCTCTGTACATTGCAAGTACGGGTGATAATTTTTCATGAGCAAATGGTTCATCCATTGAATAATCAGTTACTTCACCGATTAATACTTTGGCATCTTCAGGAACTTCAAAACCTGCCATTTGAGCGATTTTATAAGCCGGCTGACCTACAATAGCAGCGTTTAGTCTACCTTCAGGGAACATAGTATTTCTTAGTGCCTGTTTTTGGTCTTCGTTGCAGAAGTATGCACCTCTATATATTAACTCGTTTTTAATTTCTTCATAAACACTGTCAACAGCGATGATAGCTTGTTCTGATGCACAAACAACACCGTTGTCAAAAGTTTTTGATAATAAAATTGAAGAAACTGCCATTTTAATATTAGCTGTTTCATCAATAATTGCAGGAGTGTTACCGGGGCCAACACCAAGAGCAGGTTTACCTGATGAATAAGCTGCCTTAACCATGCCGGGGCCGCCTGTTGCTAAAATCATATC
>CALUYC010000051.1 GCA_944324895.1 Candidatus Gastranaerophilales bacterium | reverse complement strand
ATTCTGTTGCAAAATCGTTGGATAATTTACAAGAACAACTGGTAGGCAACTGGCAACAGCCTGCAACCATTGAAAACAGTGATATTTATATGAGCGTTCAGGATTTTAACCAAAAACTTGAACGACTGGCAGAAATAAATAAACAAATTGTAGTTCAAGGCGTTGACAACTCAGCAGGGCTCATTAACGAAAGAGAAAACCTGCTTAATGATATGTCAGGCTACGTCGACTTAACTGTTGAGTACAACAAAAACGGTTCCATAGACTTAAAAATGGGTGACATCAAACTTGTTGCGGGAGCCGAACAACAACTTAAACTTAACGTTGTTGCGGGCGATGCAACGACTCCTGCTATTATTCAAGTAGAAAAAATGGATGGAACCTTAGTTCATTCAAATGCAAATTCTGAAGTTTCAGGCGGTCAACTTGGCGCAATACTCGATATCGTGAATAAATCTGACGACGGATTTATTACAATTAGCGGTATGAGAGAAAAAATCGACCAAATGGCAAGCACATTTGCAAATGAAGTAAATAATGTTCAAACTTTTGTTGACGGCACTACACAAGCAATGGCACTAAGTGTAGACCCTGTAACCGGCGAACAAATACTTGTACCGTCAACCGAACCTATTTTTAATATTACAAACCCAATAACAGCAGACAGCATAAGCGTTAATCAAAATATAATTAACGATCCTAACCTTATCGCAACAGCAAGAGTAGACACCTCAGTCGACGGCTGGGAGAACAACGTTGGTAATACAGACAACATTGTTGCAACCGCACAATTAAGAGACAAAAAGACAATGAGCACTTTTGGCGGCGAAAACAACGTAACATTTGAAGGCTTCTTAACATACTACAGCGGGGAAGTCGGTCTGCAACAAAGCGATATAAAAGGCAAATTTGATACGGCAAATACACTTAATGATTCCGCACAAACCAATCTTCAAAGTATAACAGGTGTTAATTTGGATGAAGAACTTGCCGATATGATTAAATTCCAAAGAGGCTATGAAGCTTCAGCCAGAATGTTTAATACCGCAAATGAAATATACAAGTTACTTGTTACGCTGGGAGAATAGGAAGTAAATTATGGGTATAAGAATAACAACACAAATGTCATCAAACTTAATGTTGACAAACATGAACAAAAACCTGTCAAACATATATAACACATATGAGCAAATTACTTCAGGTAAAAAACTTACATCTGTCGGACAAAACCCTTCTGACGGTACAAAAGTTATGAAATACAACAAACAGTTAGGGCAACTTGGTGACTGGTCAAAAAACATTGAAAGCGCAAAAGATGAACTCAACCAATCCTATGATACATTAGGATTAATTCAAGAAAATATGCAAAGAATTAACGAACTTGCAATTCAGGCTGCAAATTCATATAACTCTGAAGACAGTATGCAGGCAATACGTGATGAAGTAGAACAAAGAACGCGCACAATAGCTCAGCTTGCAAATACAAAATATCAGGACAAATACATTTTCTCCGGCTCAAATACCGATACAATACCATATTCCCTTGACGATGATTTAAATGTTACATACTCGGGCACCCCTCAAAACGGTAATTGGCAAAGGAATATCGAAATCTCAGAAGGCGTTACAATGCCACTGAACTTAAACGGGCAAGAAATATTCGGTGATGAAAACGGCGGAATTTTTGCCACTCTAAAAGAACTCAACGATGCTTTGGCAAACCCCGATATGGATATTCAAGCTATAAGCGATTGTATAACACCTGTTCAAAACGGAATTAAAGATATAACAAGTGCTCAAGCTGTTATAACAAGCAGAGTACAAAGACTTGATGCAACAAGTTCAATAAACGACAATGTGACACTTGGATTAACAGAAATGAAGTCAAATCTTGAAGATACAGATATGGCTGAAGCTGCAACCCAACTTATGATGTATCAAACTGCACTTCAAGCTTCGCTTCAGGCAGGCGCAAGCATAATGCAACAAGCATCTTTGCTTAACTACATTTAATTTGAAAAATATAAACTTACCATTTTTAAGCCTTTTGTCCAAACGAAGGGCTGTTTTTTTATTTTGTTGCAGGCGCTAAGACCATAACAACATTTCTTCCTTCAAGCGCAGGGGCTTTTTCTAAAGCAAAAGTATTTTCTTCAAATTCTGATAAAAATTTATTTGCAAGATCTAAAGCAAGCTTATTATGCTGCATTTCACGACCTCTTAGCATAACAACAACTTTAACCTTGTTGCCTGATGCAATAAACTTTTTAGCACTTTTAAGACGTACTTCATAGTCGTGAGTATCAATCTTGTAGCGCATTTTAACTTCTTTAATATCTATTGTATGCTGTTTTTTGCGAGCTTCCTTTGCGCGTTTTTCTGTTTCATATTTATACTTACCCCAGTCCATAATCTTTGCAACCGGCGGGGACTGGTTAGGAGAAACAACAACTAAATCTAAATCTTTATCACGAGCCATATCAAGCGCTTTACTTGTAGCAACTAAGCCATGATTTGTACCGTCTGCGTCAATGAGTCTTACTTCCTTTGCTCTAATTCTTTCATTGACCAATTCTTTTTGAGCCTTTAGTTCTTTGTTAATTGTTTTATCTCCTTATTTTGTTGTGACTTATAAATATTAGCATAAATTTTTATTTTTGCAAAAAGCCGACTTCCTCTGCTAAAGAGAAAATCGGCTTTTTAGACTTTTAATTCAAAGTTTTCATAACTATTTTACTAATTCTTTGAATTTTTTACCTGCTGAGAAAGCAGGAACTGTTTTAGCAGCGATTTTAATTTCTTTACCTGTTTGAGGGTTGCGACCAACTCTTGCTGCTCTTTTTCTAGCTTCAAAAGTACCAAAGCCAACTAAAGTAACTTTTTTACCTTTAGCAACTGTTTTTTGTACAGTTTCAAGGATAGAAGCTACAACTTCAGCAGTTTGTTTTTGTGAAAGTTTAGCTTTTTCAGCAACCGCTTTTACTAATTCTTCTTTGTTCATTATGAACCCCTTTCCATATTTACCCCTTTATTATACCTATTTATAGGCATTTGGCAAGAGTTTTTTTAAAAAAGAGCAAAAAAACTGCTTTTTAAAGCAATTAGAATAACAAAAACGGCTCTATAGCTGTGTTTTAACAACTGAAAATTTTACATTTTTATAAAAATAATTTAAGATTTGATAAGCATTATAACCCTTATTTGCAAGATTATTAGCACCATGCTGGCTCATTCCGACGCCATGCCCGTTTTTTCTTATGCCATCGTCATAGGCAGGAACCGATTTAATGTAAGGCAAATCTCTTGCCCAAACCGCACCTGATGAAACTGTTTTACCGCCTGATGAGGCATGGTAATACGCAGGAATTACTTTTCCGTTGTAGGTAAGTACAATACCGCGAGTTTGCATAACAGCTCTTGTAGTTTGGGGAGTTTCAGCACTTGCACCGCCATATGCCTGATCCAAAGGGGTGTCTTTTAAATCATATCCGCTGTGCTTTCTTTTACCCAAATTTGCAATAGCGTAGCTTCTAGCTGCAATAGCCTGAGCTTTGTGTGCTTCAATATTCCATTTTGAAGGCATTTCGGAAGGTACAACACCTAAAAGATATTCTTCAATGGGAACATCGTTAATAACCACAAGTTTTTTGTTAATATTATATACAATCATCTCGCCCCTATACCATTTTCTTTTTGTGGCAAGGAAGCATTTTTTCTCTTTTGGTTTTACTTTTATGTAATTTGTACCAAAACTGTAGTATTTACCGTCAATTTTTATAACTATAACGTTATTATAAGCTCTTATTGTATAGGGAACAAAGGCATTTATGGTGAAAAGTGCCTTACCTGTTTTTCCGTCTATTACGACACTTTGTTTTGAAGAGCCGATATAAGTTTGCTTTACGCCGTCATCAAGCCCAATTTTTATGGCATGTGCAGGAGTTGCGCTAAAAAACGCAATTACAAATACTGTTATAAAACTTAGTATCACCCTCGTCATAAAACTATTCTAATAAACTCCCCATAAATTGACATCAAGTATATGTATTAAAACTAGTTAAATTTGTTTTTAACATTCCTGATGTAATCTATTATCTCTAATGATAATTGTTTTTTTTTTTTTTTGTCAATTATCTTAAAATACTCCATTGCCTCAAACATTTTTTCATCACTATCCTGCCAACGTTTCCAAACGTAGTCAAAATTTTCTTTTCGAGACAAATTGAGTCTTGCACCCCTATTTTTAGCCTCCTCTATAATGTAATTTGCAATATACATTTTAACATTATCAGCTGCATGTTCAAATAAATTAACAGCAAGACTGACAGTAGGGTCTAAATCGTACCAACGTTTATTTTTTATTTCGTTATCACTCATTTTTTTCTGTTTTTTTAATTGCCTTTGAAATTAAATTTAATATTACAAGAACCGCAACAAGAATTACCGCATATATATAATATTTACTGAACGAACCGGCTATAAGTATTGATATTATTGCACATGCGAACGCAAAAGTCGATAAAATCAATACTACTTTATCCTGAGAACAACCATGGTGCAGTAATTTATGATGTATATGCTCACTATCGGCAACAAACGGGCTTGAACCCTTCATAATTCTTCTGATACTTGAAAATGCAACATCTAAAATAGGAACAGCTAAAATTATAAAAGGAAGGTACATAACCGGACTGTCAGAATTATCCATAATACCTTTAATAGAAAGGGTTGCAAGCAAAAAGCCGGCATAAAGCGCACCTGAATCGCCCATAAATATTTTGGCAGGGTTATAGTTAAAAGTTAAAAACGCAAGCATTGCACCCATTAAGATAAAAGCTACAAGGGCAGAAATCGGTGAAGGTGGTGTTACAACAAAAGATACAATACCGATTGCAATACAGGCTATTGTAACAACTGAACCGGCTAGTCCGTCAACACCATCTATAAAATTTGTAGCATTTGAAATACCTACAATCCATAAAAGACTTATCGGATAAGCCCAAAAACCTAGAGGCAGAGGGTTTGACATAAAAGGAACATAAAGCTCATCTATTCTTATGCCCAAAAGTATTACCATTGTTGCAATAGCAATTTGAATAAATAATTTAAATTTGGCATTAAGACAGAAAATGTCGTCTATCAATCCCAAAAGAAACATTAAAGAACCGCCCACAATTATACCCGATAGACCAACTCCGTTTGGATAATAACTTAAAAGTACCAAAAATAAGAATGTAAGCATAACTGAAATCCAAACTGCAATTCCGCCCAGCCTTGAAATTGCACCATGGTGAATTTTTCTTTCATTTGGAACATCTACCAGTCCTGCTTTTTTTGAAAAGTATATGACCGGTGGTACAATAAAAATCCCCAAAAGATAAGCTATGATTGCACCTATAATATGAGCTTGGGTAAGTTTAATCATTTTTTACTCTCCACATTTCATATCAGGATAAAGCGGGTATTTTTTACAAAGCTCTAAACTCCTTTGTCTTAGAACAGCTTCGTCTTCACGCTCTAAAATACCGTCAGCAATAATCTTTGCAAGGGTTTTCATATCTTCAACCTTAAAGCCTCTTGTAGTGACGGCAGGAACACCGATTCTGACACCTGATGTTACAAAAGGACTTTGCGGGTCATTCGGAACTGTGTTTTTGTTAGCTGTAATGCCGATTCTCTCAAGCATATTAGCAACATCCTTACCTGTTTTATTTAACTTTCTTAAATCAACGGTCATAAGGTGGTTTTCACTTACACCGCCTACAATATCAATGCCTTCTTGCATAAGAGC
>CALUYC010000050.1 GCA_944324895.1 Candidatus Gastranaerophilales bacterium | reverse complement strand
TATAGAATAACAAAAACACCATTCTCCCTGTAATTTCTTTCCTCCCCTTTTTAAACAAAAGGGGCTTTTTATCGACTTTAAATAAAACGTATGCTAAAATAATATTAACCCTGTGTGGGCGTTAATTTTGTTCCTACATTTTTATAAAAAGGGAGAGCAGGCTCTTTTAAAAGATAATTGAAGTATACCTTGTGCGAAAGCATTTTAAAGGAAACGGATTTATCGAGGCGCTCACCCACCTGCGTAGTTCTCGCGGGTAACAAAATCCGCTCGCATAAGGGTTTTTAATTTTGTAAATTCGCATAAACGGGATTTTTGGCAATTAGTTGTCTTATATTATCGACCCCATTTTGTTTTACATAAAGTTTTGCAATATAATTTTCACGTTTTACAAGCGGATGGTTTTGATATGCAATAGCCCTGTTTTTCCTTACAAATGCGTTCCAGGTTGTGGTTTCTGAAATCCAAGCCCTCAATTCTTCAGCTCTGGTATTTGTAAAAGTATGATGCTGACTTTCATGGGCTATAAGGCAAGCTATTGTTTCGACAGGCGCATCTTTGTGCTCCTCGTTAATATAAATAACAAGGTCGCCACCTCGTGTTTTTGCAGTGAATGCTTCACAGTTGCTGCAACCGTATATTGCAAGGTTTCTAAACATTATTCTAATTGGTTTGCCTGTTGAATTTCTGCCGTTTAAAATTGCAATAACATCGTTTCTGTTGACAGTTTCTAAGGCACTTAAGGAAGCAGTTATTTTAGGGTTTGTTGTAATTTTTTCATAACCTGCTGCGTTTGTTACATTAAATGTGAAACAAACAATAAATATTATTAAAAATAGAACCCCTATTTTTTTCATAAAACTGAGCCTTCATAACCAAGATTTAAACTTGTTTAGTTTTTCGACAGCATGAAGCAATCTCTTTAAGATTTTTCTTACTATTGTTACATAATTTAATATTAAACATTTAAAGCACCTGTAGGGTAGGGTTTTGCACAATAAAAAGCTTTATTGTGAACATAACGGGTGAAAATATGCCCCTGTTTATTTTAAAAACAGGATATTATAAGTGGAAAATTGTAAATATTATTATATTACTTTATCGGTTATATGTCTTTGGTCATTTTTTATTATAAATGCACCTTTGGCATATAGGTGTGCTGCGCAGAGTGAAGAAGATAACCCGTATCAAGCTGAAGTTACCATAACAAAAGAGATGATAAACGAAGCTTATGCAAAACCGCTTGAGGTTGTTTTTACTCCAAAGATAGAAAAAGAAATTGAAATAATGGAAAAACGACATTTTAAAAACAAAGCGGAAAATGAAACTGATGCATATAGAATTGCTCGTCTTGAAAATGAACTTATGGGTAGAGTCTGGGAGTGTACTCCGCTTGAAACCAGAATGCGAAGGCTAAAACTTGCCTCTCAAAGAACAGTTTTGGCAGGAACATCTTTGCCAAACAATTTAAGCAGAATTTACACACAAAAAAGAATAAGAAATGACTCTATCGAATTAAGAGAACAAGAACGTGTTGGCATAATAGATGGACTTTTAAGGGTTTATGCGCCTGACTTGTACGAAAAAGTCAGATTTAGGAACAACAGAAACTTTGAATATTATGGGTTGGAATAAAATTCTTCTTGCAAGGAGTGTTTTCTCATTGTATTATTATTTTATAAGGAGAATTTTATGAGCCAAATTACAAAAATAGCGTGGGATTTAAACGAAAAAACAAATAACAGATACCAGCTTGTGTATGAACTAATTGAGCTTGCAAAAAAATTAGTTGATGAATCTCAAATGAAAAAATCAAAAGATGATTTTGGTTATGATTTTGAAATGTCTTTTGACCCTGCAATTAAAAAAGAAAAACCTGTTCAACATGCAATTATGGTAAAAGCATCAGAATCAGATGACAGCGGTCTTGTAGGCTAATTTTTTTATGAGGGAAACCCTTGAATTTATAAAGAATAAGATAAATGATTTTAAACCCGAGATAGCAATAGTGCTTGGCTCGGGTTTAGGTGCGTTTTGTGACGGATTGGAAGGAATTACAATACCATATTCACAAATTAAAGGTTTTGCACCATCTACGGTTAAGGGTCATAAAGGTGAGCTTTTGTTTGCTAATGTCGAAGGCAAAAATTGCGTTATTATGCAAGGGCGTTTTCATTATTATGAAGGGCACAGTTTGGCACAGACTACATTGCCTATCAAAGTTTTTAAAATGCTCGGTGTTAAAAAGCTTATATTAACCAATGCGGCGGGCTCTCTTAAAAAAGAGCTAACTCCGGGAAGCATTATGTTAATAACTGACCATATTAATTTTATGGGTTCAAATCCTTTAATTGGAGAAAATGACGAGACACTGGGGACGCGTTTTCCTGATATGAACGAGGTTTATTCAAAAAGCTTAAGAGATATTGTAAAAAAATGTGCGCAAAAGTTAAGCATAGAACTTAAAGAAGGTGTTTACAGTGCACTAAGCGGCCCGAGTTATGAAACTCCGGCAGAGGTTAAAATGCTTGAACTTTTGGGTGCAAGTGCTACAGGCATGTCTACAGTTCCTGAGGCTATTGTTGCAAAATATTGCTCTATGGAGGTTTTAGGGGTAAGTTTAATCACAAATTATGCCGCAGGCTTGTCTGATGTTGCTCCTAATCATAAAGAAGTTGTCGAGATGGGCAAAATTGCAGGTGCTAAGTTGGTAGAACTTCTAAAAGATTCGATAAAATTATTTTAATGCTACTTTTGTAGCATTTTGTAAACTTTCTATTCATATTTAATCTAAAATGAGTTATAATAAAAGTGCAAGGGTATTGACCCGAACAATCGGTGTTTGAAAGGCGTTTAATGAGCGAAGTGCAATTTCACAATGACCTTATGAGGTTAATTGAGATTCTACCTTCTAAAATCAGAAGAAATATTCAAGAAGATTTGCTGGAAGATGCTATTGAGATTGTTCTTGATATTGGCAGAATTCCTGAAGTGAGATTAGGTAACGGAAAAATCCTGTATTTAGGATCTGACAATGTTACAAGCGATGATATAGATTTTATTGTTTCAAATATTCCTGAGTTCACTAATGATAATCGTTCAGGACTACCCGGGACTTTGCACAGGATAAGTGCAATAAGAAACCGCCAGGGGAAAATAATTGGTCTTACCTGTCGTATAGGTAGGGTTATAACGGGAACTATAAGTTGCATAAAAGATTTTGTTGTTCAAAATAAAAGCATTTTGTTTTTGGGTCGTCCCGGAGTAGGCAAAACTACAAAACTAAGAGAAATTGCCCGCCTTATGGCTGATGACTTGGGCAAGCGTGTAGTTGTGGTTGATACATCAAATGAAATTGCAGGCGATGGCGATGTTGCGCATCCTGCCATAGGCAAGGCTCGTCGTATGCAGGTTTCGCAGCCTGAATTTCAAAAAGATATTATGATTGAAGCTGTTGAAAATCATACTCCTGAAGTTATTGTGGTTGATGAAATAGGGACAGAACTTGAAGCTCAAGCCGCAAGAACAATAGCAGAACGTGGCGTTATGCTTATAGCAACTGCTCATGGCAATACATTAGAGAACTTAATCAAAAACCCTACTATGTCCGATTTAGTTGGTGGTGTCAGCTCTGTTACCTTGGGTGACGATGAGGCTAAGCACAGGGGTTCTCAAAAAACTGTTTTAGAGCGCGAAAAACAGCCTACATTTGATATTGTTATTGAGATTATTGACAGAAATACGCTTGCCGTCTATAAGGATACGGCTGAAGCGGTTGATTATATTTTGCGCGGTTGGCCAATAACGCCTGAAATCAGAAAAGTTGATCAGTCTTACGAGGTCAAGGCTGCTGTGCAGAATATTACTCAAAAAGTTCAAGAGCTTGATAAAAAGGCACAAAGTCCTCTTAATTTTAGTTTTAATCGACAAAAGTATATTGATGACGTTAAAAAACATAAGAAAATATATATTTATGCAGTTTCTCGCTCTATTGTAGATAAAATTATAGAGCGTCTTGACATTGATGCAGAAATTGTTAGAAATGTTGAAGATGCTGATTTTGTTATTGCACACAAAAACTTTGCAAAAGGCGGTACAAGAATTTTAGCTACGGCTAATGAGTATCGTTTACCGGTGTTTTTTGTGCGTACAAATTCTATGTCACAAATTCAAAAAGTTTTAAAAGATGCACTGCACTTGACTCAAGAACCTCAGGATGTCGAACATCACAGAGATTATAAAGATGAAGTAGAGCTTGCACTTGATGAAACAAAAGCAGCTGTAGCAAAGATTTTTGAAGGTGCAGAATCTGTTGAACTGCAGCCTCAAAATCAAAATGTAAGAAAATTGCAACACGAACTTGTAGAAGCACACAATCTGTCATCAAAAAGCATTGGTGAAGGCGAGCACAGACACCTAAAAGTATTTAAAGACGACACAAATGAAGAATCCGCTTAGTTTTTTAGGGTTAAAACCAGTTTTTCAAAAAACCGAAAATATAGACGGGATTGAATTTAAGTTCAAGAAAAATCCACTTTCAAAATGCCTTAGAATTTCTCTTAAAGATACAAATACAATACTTGTGACATTGCCTAAACGCGCAAGTTTTAAGGTTGCAAGAAATTTTGCGTTAAAAAATTTGGATGAAATAAAAACTGCAATTAAAAATCAAAAACAAAAACGATATATCTTTAATGATGTTGAGTTTTTTACACGAGATGATTATGTTGCACATTTGAGGAAAATTGCAAAGTCTGTTCTGCCAAAAAGGCTTGATGAGCTTGCTCAACAATTTGGGTATAAATACAACAAAGTTGCGATTAAATTGATGAAAAGTCGTTGGGGAAGTTGTTCTTTTAAAAATAATATTAATTTAAACATTTCCCTTATGACCATAGAAGAAGAATTAATTGACTATGTTTTATTGCATGAACTTGTACATACTGTTGAAAAAAACCATGGAAAAAAGTTTTGGGCGCGACTTTTGCTTCATATGCCTGACGCGCGTATAAGACAAAGAACTCTAAAAAGTAGAAATGTCATTTAAAATCATTATACTGTTAATTGAATTGCACTTGTGGGTAATTGCTTGTGCAATTTACTTTAGCTATGGTATTTGCGGAGGTTTAAATGGCAAAAGAACTTATTTGGTCTAAAGATTCATT
>CALUYC010000049.1 GCA_944324895.1 Candidatus Gastranaerophilales bacterium | reverse complement strand
CATGTTTCAACATTAACCGGAACAGGCGCATTTACATCTAAATTCACAGGTCATGCTGACTCTGCTGCAGCGTTGACTGCTATGCAAGAACAATTAGATGCATTGGATGAAGCAATTACTGAAATTTCTACAAGACGTGGTACAATCGGTTCTGTTTCCAACAGATTGGATTCAGCAATCGAACAGCTTGATACTCAGTATGAAAACTTATCAGCTGCAAATTCACGTATTAAAGATGCTGACATTGCTACAGAATCTTCAAACTACATTCAAAACCAAATTCTGCAACAAGCATCAGCTTCTCTATTGGTTCAAGCAAACCAACAACCAAATATTGCATTGTCATTAATATAATAAAGACAAGCGAAAATGTTTTTTACCCCCACACCTTAATTGGTTTGGGGGTTTATTTTTTGCAGTATTTGTTTTTTAAACTCAATAGCAGGATAATATTCGCCTGCACTTTTTAGTGTTTCATTTATACTTTTAAGTGCTTTCTCGTATTCTTCTTCAAGAAAATAGGCTTGAGAATCAATAAAATGGGTTTCAGGGTCAAAGTAAAAAAGTTTTTTTGATTCATTTAAAAACTTGTGTGAAAGTTCTAAATATCCGTTTGCAAACAGCGCTCTTGCAATGAATTTATATGTTTCAGGATTTGCCATTGCAAAAATATCGCAAGCGCTTATTAAGTTTTCTGCCCAACTTAAAAGTCTGTTTTCTATAAAAAGATTTAAATATACTTCAAGAAAAGCTCTGACTTGAAAAAAAGACGGGCGTTCTTTTATTTTAAGGTGGATAATATTTAAAACAATAAGCCCCCATTTTGTTGCAATGTCGGGGTCTTTATCTTTTGACCAAAAGTTTTTTGCACCTTTTTCGTCTTCCAATAAAAGCGCGCAAAGTCCTGCTTCGTAATTTAAATTTTCAGCACAAAAGAGCTTTAGTGCCTCTTTGTAATCCCCGTTATAGAATAATTCTTTAGCTTTTTGCCGCATTTTAATTTTTGTGTTTTAACTTATCTGCAAGGTTAAAGCCTTGAGCTTTTGGTGCATTTAAACTTTCAAGAGCTTTAATGTCGGCAATTTTTGACATTTCATTTGCCTTCTTAATTTCTCTATAAATTTCTTCGCGAAATACTTGCACGTTATTTGGTGCTTTGATGCCGATTTTTACCGCATTTTTATATGTTTCAAGTATAACTACTTCAATATTGTCGTTTATTATTAATTTTTGATTTAATTTTCTTGTTAATATAAGCATTATTTTCCACCCTCATTAGAATCTTTTTTATCCTTTTCATCGAAAAGAGGGTGTCTTACCGGAAATTTACTGTCTTTTAGAATTACTTGCATAGCATTATTATTTGTTGTGTTAATAATAATTGGAGCAAGCAGATTAATTGTCGCACCTTGCGGATTAATTTGCGGTATTGTTACAATATTTAGCGCTAAAATTTCACTTCCGTCTTTTACGCCTAAAAGTTGCGCATCTTCATCGCTTATTTCAAATTGATAATCTATATTAAAATAGCTGCAAAGTGTTACAGGGAAAGCTAAATCCATATCTTCCATGGATTGTAGCCATTTAAATGGTGAATCGGGTCTGTAATCTACAAGGGTAAATCTTTTTTTATCGTTATATCCAATTATTGGCGATACAAAGTTAAACAAAAGACTACTATCTACTTCAACTTCTCCAAAACGTGTGGTTTTTATTTTTTCAAGATTTTTTTCCATAATTTTCTCTAATTGTTGCTGCTTCCAAAATCATAACTCGGCATAGCTTGATTCAACAACATTGTTTGTATTAACTCGGGGCTTATGTTTGAGTTAGGATTGTTTTTTTGCGCCATAAGGTATGGCAATAAATTCACAAAATTATTGTTCGTATTTTGATTGTTTGTAAACATCTCCAACTGTGACATTTGCGGATTTATATACGAGTTATTGTATATTTGAGCTGCAGGGTTGTAACCAACTTTTGCAAGAACTTTAACTGCTGCTGCAATTTGAGCATCTGTGGGTACTTCATCTTTTGCATCGTTTATAAATCTGTAATCATCCATATTGGGAAATTTATTTGAATTAAAGTTTTCTTTAATATCTTTTAACTCTCTTTTTTGCATGCTTTTAACTAAATCGGGATGCAAAAATTGACCGGATTCAATAAATTCATCCATTTCGGCATCTTTACTTTCGCTAACCGCACATAGTTTGTCTTGCGGATTGTCAAGACAAGTTAGGGCTTTTTTTGAATAGTCTACAAGCATTTTTTCATTACCTTGGTCAACAACAAGCTGATAGTATTTTTTGGCTTCTTCTTTTAAGCCTATTTTGGTATATACAAGTGCAAGGTAATATTTTGCCAGTATGTCATTTGGGTTGCTTTTAAGGGCAGCTTCCATATCTTGAATACAGCCTGTGTAATTTGCTTTTTTATAGTTTGCAATACCTGAATAGACTTTTGCATTTACCGATTTTGTTTGTGTTTTTGCCATACACAAAGAACCGGTTAAAATGAAACATAATATTAAAGTTGCAATTTTTTTCATAACTGTAAACAAACCTCTTTTTCTATATTTTATAATGTTTTAGTATTAAAAGACAAGTATTTTATATATTTATTTACGTTTTTTTGCCTTACACGTTTAATATTTTTTATGATTTTCATACAAAAAGAGTAAAAAACTCAAAATTACTGTATTAAATTTTCTCATAAGGATATAATATACATGTTTTTACACACTAATAATATTTTGGAACGTACTAATGAAAATTAAAATCAGAGAAACGGCAAAAGAAAAAAAAGGGTACAGTTTGTATAAACTTGCAAAAGAATTAAATCTGCCCCAACAAACAGTTTATTCTTGGGCAAATGGCAGAACACAGCCGTCTTATGAGAATATGGACAGACTTTGTGAAGCTCTTGACTGTACTATAGCCGATCTTCTTGAAAATGAACCCATACAGCATAAACTTAATTTAAGAGAAATTGTTTAAACTTTAGATTTTTCGCGTTCCAATATTTTACTTAAAATCATAGCGCTGCTTTGTACCATATTTACACAGTGTTGTTTTCTCTCAGGTGAGTGAAAGTCAAAGCCTGCTGTTAGAACTTTGCAACAGGTTACTCTATGCGCTTTTTTAAATTCTTCTACAAATTCTTTTGCAAGGGCACGTGCTTTATTTGTTTTGTTTTTGCCATGTAAATACCCCGTTACTATTTGAGCGCCTGCAACAGCACCGCACAAACAACCCGAGCCCATGCCGCCTGAAAATGATGTTGCAACGCCTATTAATTCTTCAGGTGTGTAACCTGTTTCATATGCTGCTGCCACAATGCTTTCTGAGCATGAAAGGCCTTTGTTTAGAAAATTATCTGCTGCAATTTGTGCTAATTTATTATCCATATAAAACTCTCCTGTAAATAAATTATGCTAATAATATACCATAAAAAAGAGGGACACCTATCTTTGGGTCCCTCTTACCTCAAGTGCGAGGTTTTAGCAGTGCCAAACGGCACATTTGTTTTTGCTTGCGGCTCATCGCCGCGCGCTATCGCCTATTTTGTTTTGCTCCTGTGGGTATCTCGGCTCGTTTCGCCTTGGTCGGCTCACAGCCTCGATTATCCTACGTCGCTATCGTTCGGCTCGCTTGCGGCTCATCGCCGCGCGCTATCGCCTATTTTGTTTTTATTCGCCAAAGGCGATGGTCACTTTTTCTTTAGGGTTAACCTTAGAAATTGCCATACCGTTCGGGTCTACAAGGTAAGTAAGTTCATCAGCAGATGTTTGCAGAGTGCCTAAAGTGCCTGATAGAGCTGTTCTTGTCAGGTCAACAGGAGCTTTAAAGGCAGTTTTTAAGCCGTCTTGATAGCTTCTGCCTGCTGCTCTGAATTTGCCTGAGAATAATTCTCCAGTACCAACGCCTGCTTGGTCAAACAAAGCTTCTGTAGCATTTGCAAGGCCAATAGCTGCACCGCCGACTGTTCTTCCTGCTGTACCCAATACTGTACCAATCATTGTGAATGGGAATTGGATAGCGCGGATTGCAAAGTTAACATCTTTTTGTTTTTGTACCATTGCAGTGTGGACTTGTCTTGGCAGCATTTCTTTACATTTTCCGTAAGAAATTTGATTGAATGATAATTTTAGCGCACCTGCATTTCCTTTAGATGGTCTTACAACTTCGGTTATTTTACCTCTGACAGTTGAACCACATGGGAATGTAGTACCATTAATTGTAACTTCATTCAATGTAGTTGCTGCGAACTGTTCGCCTACGTTTGCATTTTTAGCGTTAATTATATCGTTCATTGAAAGTTCAAGTGTTGGAAGTTTTACACATTCTTCTTTTTCAATAAACATTTTTTCTGTTTGTTCGCAAGGTGCACAAGCTGACTTAACATCTGTGTCATATCCGCCTGCTACACGTACGCTTTGTAGCATTGAGCTGATTTCAGCACGAGTTGCTTTTTGGTTAGGACGAATTTTTGAACTTGATTCGTCTTTTAGGGCACCGTTATCAATAGCTTTTGCTACACATTCTCTTGCCCATGCGGGAACTTGATTGCCGTCAGTGTATTTTGATAAAATTTCATCAGCTTTGCAGCTGTCCATAGGGCAATTTATGCCTTTTGATAAAATTGCAAGCGCTTCTGTTCTTGTAATATTGCCGTTTGGTTTAAACAGACCGTTATCATAACCTTCAATCATATCAGCGCCAACACCTTTGTTAATGGCTTCGTATGCCCAGTGTGATTTTGGTACATCAGGGAAATTACCTGCATCTGTCAAACATTGGTCTTCAAGATTGTAGCCTTTTACGACCATTGTTGCCATTTCAGCCCTTGATACGTTTTTATTCGGTTTAAATAATCTGTCAGGATAACCTACAACTATGCACTGTTCGGTTAAACGGTTAATATCTGCACTTGCCCAATAGCTGTCGGGAACATCGGGGTATAATTGTTCATCTATCCCTGATGCCATACCTGTGATATTGTTAGGTATTTCTTCTTTAATAATTTTTTTTGCATCCATGCAAGTTGGTGAAGATACATTTGGTGCAGGATTGCAGTCTGTTTTGGGTAAATCCTGAATTACAGGTGCTGCACAACCTGTAGGGCAGGAATCATCCACCATTACACCGTTGTAAGCTTCAAGCATATTATCAGCGATAACTGCATTGTTTGCACTTTCGCCAACAACTGCTTCGTTTGCATTGGAATAAATTGAATTTGGGTAAGCATAAACTTGTGCTTTTGGTTGTGGAGCTTGTTCATAAGCAGGTGCTGCGCAACCTGTGTTGCAACCGCAGTCATCTTTTGGAACATCGCAACCGCAATCAGGTGCAGGGGCTGCAGCTCCTGTTTCACATGGGTCACATTTTTTCTTCTTTTTCTTTTCTTTTTTGCATTTGCAAGGTGTTTGATTACACTTTTTGCAAACGGCAGTCTCTGGTGTTACTTTTTCCATGCAAGGTTCGCTGCTTGTGCAGTTGTTATCAACGGGACATGCGGCGAAACTGACCGGTACGGTTAGAGCAAAAACAGAGGCAACTGTTGCACTAAGTACTAAATTTTTAATAGTCATTTTCCCTCCTTTTATTGAAAGATGCGTTAATTTGACAATAAAAAATGCATAACTCATTTTTCTTGAATTATGCATTTTATAAACTATATCTTCATTACCATAAAAGGTTATCTGAAAGGACTATTTAAAATATTGTTGTTATGCCTTAAGTATACTAAATTTCAGAGATTAAATAATTTGCAATCCATTGAAATTCACGAGATTCTAAAGCAAGTCTTTTTAGCGGTGCAATAGAACATTCACCTAATCTTATAAGGCTCATTGCAATAACACCTCTTTGTGTGCCTTTAACTTTTTGCAATCTGTCTACAAGCAGGTTTGCAATACCTTCGCCCATATTAACTATGCGGTTTTCTACATCGCTTTTTGTTTTTGCATCAGCATCAATGAGCATTTTAAGTAAAGTGTCTAATTTTGCTTCTTTATCTTCGCAAATTGTGGGTTTATGATTTAAAACTGCTTGCATTTTTTATTCTCCTGATTGATTTCTTTTAAAGTATAATCCAAAAAAGTTCAAAATTTGGTTTTGTTTATACAATCTTTATATCTTTATAAAGATTATTAAGTTCGCTTGCATGCCTTTTTTGATGTGAGATAATTATGTTTGAGGATACTCAAAAAGAAAGGTATTACAATATGTCAACATTTATTGAAGATGTAAAAGCAAGACAAATTCTTGATTCAAGAGGTAACCCG